>CAZZVG010001314.1:0-2201 GCA_964657295.1 Iningainema sp.
GTACCCCCGCGTCGGAACGAGCTTCACCCGAAGGGCGGTTCAATAAATTAAGCTTTTTGGCAATTTTTGCGTAAGTCCTGAATTAACTACGAATTACGAATTACGAATTATTCGGTCATGAGTTCAATCTCCCCGCTGCTGCCAAAATCGGATTAATTTCAAACCAAGACCCCTGAGTGTCACGGTACTCATACACGAACCGACTCTGGATCAGAACTCGGTATCGATCATCTCCACTCACCCATTTCCGCTGTTGCACTTGGCGCAGCAATTTCCACTCATACGGTGTGATTGCCAAGGTCATTTGATTGCAATAATCTCTAATCACAGTTTCTAACCCAAGAGCAGAGAGAGGCAACCTTCTGTCCTTTGGAATCCAGTCCCTGATGAGTTTGAGTAACTCGCGGATATGACCACCACTGACACGGCAAAGTCGATCTAATGTCTCAGGGCGATCAAAAACTACTATCATTAAACTCAAACGCTGCTGCGGATCACTATCTGGGAAAGCTCTTGCCAACACCATCTGTCGCAATAGTGCCATCCCTTCAGCACATTCACTGCCATCTCGTAAACGTACTGGCACCATTGGTAGAACTTTGGGTTGTACCATAAATCGCTGTGTCAGCCTGCTGAAGTCAGTGGAGAACATTAATTGTAGCGGCATGGTGTAAACCACATGACACTTAAGTTGACGTAACTGTTCGCCTCGATCTACAAACAGATATTCTGGTTGAGGTCGTCCCCAGGATTTGGGATTCGTTTCAACGCGATCAAGATTATCCACAATTATCACCAGTCCTTTTTTGCCACATTGCTTCAGCTTAGCTATTGCAGGTTCTAGCAGTTCCTCGTTAATAACGTCTAAAATACTTTTTGTACGCGGTTCGAGATATTCTCTTAACTTACTACGAAGTTCAGGACTATTTTTGGCTGTGGTTGTAATCTTACCAATGCCCAGCGCCACCAGTGAGAACTTTCCCTCAGTGCTAGTAGCAACTTTACCTATGCCAGGAATTGACGCTTCTGCAGAAACCTCAATCTCTGTCATCAACAGCTTAGCGGCTCCTTGAAGTATTTTCTTAAGCCCTTTGGGTTCAGGGATTTCAAGTTTTTCCCAACTATCGAGACTTTCACTGACTCTGCGGGCTATACTCAATAAAATATCACCGATATCGACATCACCCATTTCCAAGTCTTGACTAGACTCGAAATAAACCACGTTGAAGTCTGCTTGTTCTAATTCGGCTTTGAGACTAAGCAATTCTGTAGACTTGCCACAGCCGATATGTCCTGTAAACAGTTGACATGTAGGCTCATCAGGTGAGAAAAATGTGATGTTTTCTTTTAATTCTTCAATAATTTTGCCACCCCGGACTGAGGCAAAATCAATATAGTACGGTCGATCTAGGGGATTGCTTACTACCAAGGTCTTGCTGGGGTTGCAAGCCTGGAAAAACTTCTGCAAATCCAGTCCCATAAACTCCCTCGCAACAACGGCTTACCCTGATTGTCTACACAAGCCCTTTTATCAATTCCGTAAAAGTATTTAGGCGTTGCAAAATTTAGGAATTAATTTTTCTTTGAGTCTCACGCAAAGACGCCAAGTTTTTCTTTGCGCCTTTGCGTGAGCTTTTCATACCGTAAATCAGCAACGCCCAAATTTCTATAATTATCTTTGTTATTTTTAATACTTATATATTGACAGAAATACTAAAACATGCACCAAAATTTTAGACAACAATCTGACCGTAGGGGCGCCGTTTCCGCGCCCTTACAATGTGGTCAATTCAATTCGCACTCGTTAAAATTGAGCGATCGCCTTTTTTATCATTAACATGAGGTGAATGAAATGGCTAGAAAATTGGCGATCACATTCATTGTCTTTGGGCAGACCTCATTCTTTAGACCGTCGTTCCCGCCGTACTTCCTTTACCATCTCACTAATCTCTTGAAGAGTAGGTTGATTGGGGTCAGAACCTAATTCCTCAATTTGCCGAAACCATTCATTTAGATCTAGCGGTTGCTGAATTTTTTTCAACACGATTGAGTCTTCCGTTACCGAAATCTTGTATTCATCACCAGGACAAAGTTGAGCTTGAATCTCAGATGGCAGTTCGATCTGACATAAAGGCGTTACCTTTACAACTGGACTTTAGACTAAGAGGGCGATCGTTAAAAAGGCTTACCCCTTGGAATTG
>CAZZVG010001315.1:0-2197 GCA_964657295.1 Iningainema sp.
GCTATCGTCTAGTCGCATTAATTAAATCAATATCTCGTGCTTTACCACCCTCCTTCCAACTGAAATTAAAGATGTAATTGAAAAGCGAAAAGTTGGTGATATCAAAGCAAAACTTAATGCTATTTACACCCAATCTGCTCCTTTAATGGCTGCAACTGATGAGGAAAATTTCTCATCTCGCATCACGACCATTTCCCCACTGAGAACCGCGTACAAGGATTCCATTGGGCATAGTACTGGAGTTTAGACTAAGCAGTGCAAAACGACCCAGCAGTGCGCTCGTTAATAAAAGACCTGTTAAAAGGATGAAGGATCTTTGATATTAAACCGCTAGCGATGGTTCTTTACGGGGCGGGGTTGCTCTTTTTTTTACCGTTGGATAGCGGTTTTTACGGGTACGGGGTTTTCCAGGTTTCCAGCCGGGAGACTTTCCGCGTGGTTTGGGTAACTGGGCTGGAGTACCAATCGCCGCTAAAACTCCACCCAACGCTTATCGCGACTCGTCCAGGGGTCAATTTATCTAGGGATTTCTGCCAGGGTAAAGGATTATCAGTCACAATATCACGGGCTAACCATAATTCCCAAGTCATTAGAGGCATCAAGTCACTCACACGATACATTGCTTAGGAGTACCTAGCTTCGGAATAGTCCAATGTAGACGTTGCTTTAAAAAGCGATACCCTTCGGGTTCGCCAGTCGCCTGCGACGGGAAACCCGTCTTCAGCGCTGGACTCACCAATGGTCAATTGTAAAGCGACGCAAGTAAAGTCGCCAAACCGACTTCTTCGGTGGCATTTCTTCACCCACCCAAGCTAGCCACAAGGGTTTAGACACTCTCAAGTTACCTTGAGCGTCAATACGTTCAACCCTCATGAGTGACCGAAGAGCGTGTAGCAGCTTTCTTGAAGTGCAAATTTTGCCATAAAGTAACACGCACCCGTTGCAGTTTCGGATCATTTACCTCGAAGACAGATGCTGCTTCACCCCATGTTGTTGGTTCATTCAACTTGAATTTATCACCATGTTTCCTGGGACAGCCCTTGCCAGAATAAGCTCCTGGTTCACCCCATAAACACAGATTTGAACGCAACCGGACTAAAATATCTACTGCAATGTTAGCTGTTTTTAAGACAAAAGGCGCACATCCATACTCACTGTCCCAAACTGAAATTGGTCTAGTAGGTAAATGCTCACAGACCTGTTTTAATTGCCAAACTGCTTTTTCAATCGGATTTTCCGCTCCTTGTGATCCGCTCATGCCTCAAGGGTAATGCCCAACTACCTGAATCTTCTGGTATCCAAGCAATTGTACTGCAACCACCAACGGTAATCGGTTTATTTCCGGTTATGGATGTGCCACTATGCTCATAAGTCCTAAGAGTGTAGCGTTACTGCATCCGGGCGTGACCAGTTTGTGTGATCTCCTGCTAACAACGGTCGTCCCTCTGCTGGCATCTGTTTGATGTATAACTGCATCAGTTTCCGTCGCTGCGGTCTGCTATCTTGTAGCGCTTCATAAATACTTGACCACTTACGTCTGAATACTGGTGATAAGGATAAGTCTGCTAAGGAATAGACATTGCGGGTCAGTAATATGGCATCTGTTAATTCAAAGGTCGCATATGAAGCTCTACCTAAATATTTGTAGGCTACAGCCGCGAAACTCTTCAAGTCTGGCATTTTTCATGTTGGCTGGTGAGTAATGGTAGTTCTTTTCTCACCTTCTGCCAAAAGGGGGACTGTATTCAATCAGACACCCCTTTTTTTTCTTGATCATTCCCTATCTAGTCTCAGATCAGAGATAATGATAATCAAATTAGGGGGTGGGAGAGAAACGAGCCATGCTCGTTTCTCTCCCACCTTTCCTTGATGATCATTATTGTATTATTGTTTAGACCATACATACTACATAATTGTTAAAGGTCGCGGATGCTTTGAGGCTAACTTGAGAATATTTTTAATCTCTAATTCCATTTGATTTGCCTTCTCTCATATCGTTTTTAGTCTAAACTCCAGATAGTAGTGTTCCAGATCAAATTCAGACCTCGACAGATCAAACCGCTACTGGTGTGAGATCCCTCAAAGTTAGTCTGAGCAAGAATAGCCTGCTCGAAAGAACCGATGTAAGCTCCACGGAATTCAGCACAATTGGCATTCATGTAGTTCAAGTTGCTTCCTCGCAAATCGGCATCAATGA
>CAZZVG010001316.1:0-2197 GCA_964657295.1 Iningainema sp.
TCACGATCCTCCGTGTGGCGGCATTCCGGATTAGTACAAACAAACACTCGATCTGCTTCTAATGCTTGGGGTGATTTGCCGGAGGTAATGAGTAAGTCATCGGGATAATGAAGGGATAAAATGTGCATGGTTCGCGTATCCGTTCTGTGATTCTTATTCTTTCTTGATTATCTTTTTAATATCTTGACTTCAAAATCTTCGCCCTTGCTTGCAATGGGTTTATGCGTTGCAAAATTTTGGAAATTGCCATCATCAGCAGCAGCGCTTGCACCAACTATAGGCGCTGTTCCAATTCCGACTGCTCCAAATCCTCCCGCTAATCCCATCCCACCTACCGTTGCGGAAACACCAGTGCCTGCTACGGTTCCTCCGGCAATAAATGCTGCTCCAGTAAGAGTGTTTTTTGTCACTTGTGTTTAGATTGATTGGGGCTTTCCTCTGTGAACAATCACTCAGGACATAAGTATAAAAAATTGCCAACTTTTTCCTTGCACCTTAAACTAGGTAAGAAACAAAAAAATTTTCACTCTCAAGCATGTGACTTAGGGTTGAAAAACTAGATTGGTTTGTCCACTAAAGGTGTCAGGGATAGGAGTGTCAGAGTAGAAGAGAGCCTTATTTAGGGGCTTCTACTCATACATAGGTGAAAGTGGTGGGTTTAACCACACTTTTTTTCCGATTACACCGCTTCCTTGATGAAAGGGGAACTCAGGGACATTTTTGTGCGCCTTTGTTGTTAATTGATAAGTTAAGCAGTACCAAATTTATGAATTGGAGCAACTGGGAATATCTGGGAGTAGGGTTATTGCTGGGGTTGGGTTTGCGCGGATTACTTGCGCGTCTATTGCGAAGTCGTGACTCTAATCTTGTCGTGAATGTCGATAAAAAAGACTTGTCGGAACTTGAGCAACAGATCGAGCAAACGCAACTGGCATACCAAATGGCACAGGAAATGAGCCTGTTCAAGTCGGGGTTTTTGGCACGGACGACTCATGTATTGCGATCGCCTCTCAATGGTCTGATTGGGTTGCATCAATTAATTTTGTCAGATTTATGCGATAATGCAGATGAAGAGCGAGAATTTATCCATCAAGCTCATGAGCGAGCGCTGAAGCTGCTCAAGCTGATCGATGAAATTCTGAGTGTTTCTAGGATAGAACACGGCACAAGTAAATTAGCTATTCAGCCCCTTTGCTTTGGCGAACTCTTACAGGAAGTTTATAAATTAACTTATATGCTGGCGGAAAATCGCAATTTTCCTGTACATTTGTTACCGCCAGATCCAGAAATTTACATTTTGGCGGATCCTCATTGGCTGCGACAAGTCTTAGTGAATTTGTTAGACGTTGCTATTGCTAAAATGGAAGAAGGCAGTATCTCCATTTCTACTGGTCTTTCACCGACAAATAATTTCGTTTATATTTGGTTAGATGTGCCGCAAAATGCGATTTCTTTAACTGAGCCTGTTGATTTAATCGATTCAAAAGTGAATCTGCCAGAAAATGACCAAAAGAACTCTGTTCTTCCGCTGGGAATGAAGCTACTACTAAGTCAAACTCTGCTAGAAGCAATGGGGGGAAAGCTGGAATTTGTTGCTTCCACCACCACTGACTCAACCGAGCATCTTACAAGGCTACAGTTATCTATCCCCCGAGTGATTCCTGAAGCTGAATTTCCGTTCGAGGAAGTGAACTTAGCTTAGGCTTGTTAAGTAACACCATCGTGGTAGTGGAATTACACTGAAACCCGATTTTTTCGTAGAATTTCTGCTGGTGAGTTGTCATGAGGTAGACGCTTTCAACTCGATTCATGCGGGGATGACTTAAAAGGGTTTCCACTAACTTGCTTCCCAATCCAGTACCGCGATACTCTTGCTGAATGACAACATCCCAAATTGTCGCCCGATATACACAATCAGAGGTGGCTCTGGCAAAGCCAATCAGTTGCTTTCCATCCCAAACGGCAATCACTGGATCGCTGTTGGCAATAGCTATCCTCAAATCGTTTATACCGCGATTTTTTGCCCAGAAAGCCGAACGGTTAAACAACTGTTGGAGTTCATTCAGGTCAATTTCCGATTTGCGATCGCTAAATTGAATCCGAGTATGATTCATGAATTTTACCTAAGTCCCTCAGTATTTTTGCTATTTCTAGCTCATACTTTGCAGAAAAGCAATTGTAATATTCTTTCATAAAT
>CAZZVG010001317.1:0-2196 GCA_964657295.1 Iningainema sp.
AATTATGCGTTACCTGAAACCCTTGGTAGAGAAGCGATTAATCGCGTCTCTACGTATGTCTAATGAGCTAAAGGGAACATTTGAAGGAAGTCCCACCCGTGGATGAAGGTCGAATAGTGGATATACTCTCTTGGATGGTCGTGTTCTCGGTGGTCACTGTCGATTATTTGGATAAATTCAGCATGCTCATCTGGCGAAGCTCCTACGGCACACCCAGCTGACCAACCGCCGATGTCATCCCCAGGATCGCTCTCATGATCCTGAGTGTGTTGGTTTACGCCAAAGTCATTGCCTGTATCAGGGGTTTTGTCATCTCCCCTCAAAACGGTAATCGACTCACACTGCATCAGCGCCTCTTGGTGCAAACGTCCACTGCCCCCAGTATGGATGCCTCTCTTCCAAGCCTTTGCTTGCTGAGGCACTTTGATATCTGCGCACCCTTCGTCATTTTCTGGGTGTGTCCAAAAGTAGTAGCCGGGGTCAGTAGTGGCTAACCAGTTTCCCCGGAATTTGGGAACACCGTTAATGACTTCGATGACAGTGCGACGGTCATTGTAGACAAAAGGTTGATTGCCGTTCCACTTTCCTTGGTTGTCCAATCCACGAAAATACACAATATTGAACAGATTGGGACCGCTATCTATGTGGTAACCCTGGTAATACATGTATTTGATAGTTTGAGAAGCCCAATCGTTGCTAAGTTTGAAACCAGGCACTAAATCTTGAGGGGCAACGTTAATCAAGCTAGTAGCTGTCTTTGGTCCCAACCCCTTTTCATCAATTTTACGGATCTTTTGATAGCGGCATAGCGCTTCCCAAGACTTTGGTCCAAAAACTCCATCGCAGGGAGGCAAAAGCAGCCCGCAAGAGGTTAGCAGCTCTTGAATCTTAACGGCGAGTCCTTTGTTAGAGGCGATCGCCTCCATAGTTGTATAAGCAGCAGCCTTGCTATTAGCTAAGTCTTCAAGAAGATTCTTTGTAGTTGTTAACATTTGGTAGCCCCTGATTTCTAGATTTATCAACAATTGACTGGAACAATTTGTAATTGAGATCTAAGCCCCTCGTTTTAGACAGAGAAAAAATAAGCGCATTGCATCCGCACCTGTCTCCCCAGGATGTACTCTATGGGGTAATAATTACGAATCCATTTGACAATTCCCTAACTTTTCAAGCCCAGAGAAACTTGAGAGAATAATTCGTAATTCGTAATTCGTGAGACAGCCCTGAAGGAGGGTTTCCGACGCCAGTTGCCTGCGACGGGAAACCCGTCTTCTCCCAAGGGGAGACGCTTCGCGAACAGCACTGGCTCCTCCTGCAGGATCTGCGATAGCGCAGCGTTAGCGAGGCACGAGCGTCACCCGAAGGGTAATTCGTAATTAAAGGTACAATTCCCTTAATTTATTAATGGAAAAAAACAAATTTTCTTCCTTGTTTCAAGCCACCGGCGTGACTCCGTGGAGTAAATAATGACGAATTACGAACTATAAATTACGAATGATTTTGACTCAAGTTATTAAACCAACAATCCTGTCCCGATTAAAAGTTAAGCTTGTTTGCTTTCTTCTGTATTTTTAGTAGGTGTAAGCAGAATGAACTTATGCAGTTTTAAACTCATCCCATCCCTGAAGTCCGTGGGATTCCTCGCCTTCTTCTTTGAGATAGCAATAATTATGGTCACAAGTGCATTATCGTCTAATTACAGCGATCGCGATCGCCCTTGGCGTTGCCGAAGGCTAGCGGTACTATAGGAATCCTAAATCATTCATAAAAAATTTTAAGTAGCGTAGCTGAGATCTTGCACCATTCTCAACAAGGCGAGAGAAACCGGGGAGTCCAGCGCTCTCCTGAGGGTTTCCCGCGCCCAGGCGACTGGCTTTCCCGTTGGGGTTTCTAAACGATAAATTAACGGTTTCAGGTTTACCGATTCGTAAGAAACCCGGTTTCTGGGGGTGGTGCAAGATGTAAGTCTTTCATCTCGTCATAAAAGACGGGTTGATTTTTTGTTCTCTTTTTTCCTTTACCTAGTTGCATAAATTAGAACTTGTAGATATACTATATGTATAGCAGACAAACTTCATGGGAGGTGATAACTACTGCTTAAAAATAAAAAAGGTTTTAGCATCGCTACTAAAAGTGTCAAGTCTTATATCTTGCACCTGGAAATTTGAATGTTAATTCCATAACTAAGTGCAATCG
>CAZZVG010001318.1:0-2193 GCA_964657295.1 Iningainema sp.
GTATGATTTACAGATGACGCGTGGCGGCAAAATACGTTCTGTGCTATTACAGCAACTTTTCAACTTCCGCCAATTTCTCTACCAAGAGACTTTGCAACTCCTGCAACTGTTCAATACCAACTTGTACTAGTGACTCCTGAGAAAGCTCTTTAACGACTTGAATGACTGCCCTTACCCTCCTAGATTCAGTTTTTTCGGACTTTAAATACTTAGATTTAATTTGTTTGATCAGTTCTCTAGTTTCTGGTACGGTGAGATTGTTTTTCAACACCTGCTCACTGGCTTGAACGCGCTCTCTTGTCGCTTCAGGTTCAGGTATACCCAATGCCTTAGCTGACAACGTTGTTAAAGCTAAAGCATGAGCGCCTTTTAACCCAAGAGAGCGAATAGCATCTTTCAAATCTTGTGGTAAAGATAGCATGGGGACGAGATTAGCTTTGACACTGGCAGGATTTAAACCCAGTTCTAGGAGCAATAAAAGTAAGTCTTGTTGATTTCCAATAATCCCTAGTTTTTCTAACCCTAAAAGCTGCTCTTCAGTACTGACAGCTACCAATTTAGTCAGTTCTTTGCTTAAACCGTCTCTTTCTATGCGTTTAATGACCGTTGCTAGCATGGCGATCGCTTCATCAACAGTTAACATCGTGGATTTCGTGATTTCAAGAGCGATCGCCTCTGCCTTATCCAGGGGGTTTAAGTCTTCAAATCCCAAAAAGGTTTGTAATGCCGACGACTCCAAATCATCAGGCATTGGTACAACAAGAGCGCGGATGGTTTTCCAACCCAACACTTTTGCGGCTTCTGTACGCAATTGCCCGTCTAAGAGCAGATAACGTCCATTGTCTTGGGGTACTAAGATGATAGGTGAAATTTGCCCGTGCTTTTTCAGTAACCGTGCCTTGGCTTGGATGGATTCCTCTGTGATCGTTTGTCTTGGCTGATTGGGATTGGGATCAATTAACTCGACATCAATTTCAGTTTCCCCAGACTTGGACTGCAGTTGCTCTCGAAGTTTTTGCAGTTCTGATTCGAGTTCGGGCGACACAGAGTTTCTGAGTCGCTCCACTTCTGCTTGGAGAAGAGTAATTTTTTGCTCCTGAGAACTTTTTTGAATCGCTCCATCAAATTTATTAGAAATTTTGGGCAAAGCCACGATTATTTCTCCTTAATCAAAGCTACTATGTCATCTATAATTTGTTGGAAATCTTTGGTGGCTGGATGCTTGGGACGATAAGAGTGTAATGGTTGACCGTAAGCACTGGCGTTTTTGAATTCATTTGAGTTTCTGACTTTGGGATAAAGCTTGACATCAAGCCTAGAGGTAATTTCTGGTAGCTGCTCTAAATATTGACGATGCATTGCCACTTTTTCATCATACATACTGGGAACAAACCCTAAAATTGTTGGTTTGGGGTCGAGTTGTAATTCTTCACTGGTATTGATGCACCATTCTATCAACTCAGCCGCTCCCGATATAGCCTTCATTTCCAACTGCACCGGGACTAAAATATGTGTTGACGCGGCCAAAGCATTGGTATTGAGCATACCCAAAGTTGCTGGACAGTCTAAGATGATTAAGTTATGAGGTAAAGGATAACTTTTCAGGCGATCTGCTAGTGCATACTCACCCCGTTTTCTAATCACCAATTCATTTGCCATCTCCGCCAAGCTAGGATGTCCCTGGCATAGGTCTACTTTGTCTGCCCAGACTGGTACAATTGGCCAATCGCCTTTGAAGTTTTTGGAGAATACGTGAACGGCAGTTGAAGGCGCTTCTTGTGGTGGGATTCCGCAAAACACGTCCAATGAACGCTGCGGATCTAAGTCTATCATTACTACTTTGAAACCGCGCTCGGCGAGCGAATAAGCGATATGTACGGCAAGTGTTGTCTTGCCCACTCCGCCTGCATTTGATAAAATCGAGAGAATTATTTGTTTCATCTACCTATTTTTTTGTCGGATTTTAAAATCCGACAGAGGGGACGCAGTAATCCATAAAAATCGGTTTCCAATTGACTCGTGAAAAAGGCAGCTATGCTGGAGGCAGAAGGCAGTCCCAATGAAAAAATTTTCACCGCCATGCATGTAAGTATCTTACTCCCCCTGCTCCCTGCTCCCTACTTACAAGCTAGAAGGTTTCCAATACAGTGTGGGCTTCTGACCCACACTGATTGCAAGCCACCAAATCAAAGA
>CAZZVG010001319.1:0-2177 GCA_964657295.1 Iningainema sp.
CAATGTGTACCTATTTTCTACGGTAATCTTTGCGAACCCCGTGAACGGTTACCAGGTGATGTGAAGGAAATTCTTGATTTCTATTTCCGAGTACAAAATCCATCCGAAACTGAACTTTTTTATGAAGCCAAATTTTTAATTATTGGTGAAGGGGGAGCTGGTAAAACTTCTTTAGCCAAGAAGATTGAAGATGAAAGCTACGAACTTCAATCGGATGAGAAATCAACTGAAGGCATTGATGTGATTCAGTGGCATTTCACACAACCTAATGGCAAAGACTTTCGCGTCAATATTTGGGATTTTGGCGGGCAAGAAATTTACCACCAAACTCACCAGTTTTTCCTCACCAAGCGTTCTCTGTATGCTTTAGTCGCTGATACTCGCCAAGAAAATACCGACTTTTACTGGTGGCTCAAGGTTGCCGAACTTTTAAGCGACAATAGCCCTGTTCTAATTATTAAAAACGAAAAACAAGACCGTCAGTGCGAAGTTAACGATCGCTCTTTACGTGGAGAATTCCCTCACCTCAAAGAAATCCTCCCAACCAACCTAGCCACTAATCGCGGTTTAGGGGAAATTAAAGAAAATATTCAACTCTATATTAGCAGACTTCCTCACGTTGGTCAACCTTTGCCGAAAATCTGGGTGAGAGTTCGTTCGGCTTTAGAAAATAATTCCCGCAACTACATCAGTTTCTCAGAATACGAGCAACTTTGCCGAGGGAATAGTTTAAGTGATCGCCAAGACATGTTACGCTTAAGTCGTTATCTGCACGATTTAGGCGTTTGCTTGCACTTTCAAGACGATGCAATACTCAAACACCACGTCATCCTCAAACCAGAATGGGGGACAACTGCCGTCTACAAAGTTTTAGACAACGAAACCGTTAGGAAAAAATTAGGATGTTTTACTCAAGAGAATCTTGTTGAAATTTGGTTTGACTACAAGTACGCCCAGATGCGAGATGAGTTACTCCAACTGATGATGCGCTTCAAACTTTGCTACCCAATCCCTAATCGTCTTAATCATTATATTGCACCACAACTACTTGATGTCAACCAACCCGACTACACTTGGGACGATCCGAATAATCTCATTTTACGGTACAAATACGAATTCATGCCCAAAGGTATTCTCACCCGCTTCATTGTTGAGACACACCCTTGGATTGAACAACAAAACCTCGTTTGGAGAAGTGGTGTTGTTCTCCACAAAGATGAAACTCGTGCCGAAGTCATTGAACACTACAATCAAAAAGAAATCAAAATCCGTGTCGCCGGCAACCGTAAGAAAGAATTGCGAGCAGTCGTCACTCACGAACTAGAAAAAATTCATCAGTCTTTTGAACGTTTACAGTATCACATACTTGTTCCTTGTAACTGTGCTACCTGTAAGGTAAGTCAGAATCCGCACACTTATACTCTAGACTCGTTGAACAAGCGCTTAAATGCTGGTCGATATGAAGTTGAATGCGAAGATAGCTATCAAAATGTCAATGTACGCGAGCTGATTGACGATATTAATCTTCCACATATTGAAGGAAATCGGGAAGTCAACCGTCAATCCACACCCTTACAACAGGAACTGAAGCTTGATAGAGAAGAGTCTTTATCCTTAGTTACAAATCATAATATCATGGATGACCAGGATTGTCAAGGAAAAATGCCAACTCCTCCAACTCCTCAACAGCGAAAAAAATTACGAGATGCTCTACTCAGCGCTTTTCCTGAAAAATCATCGCTTGACCAACTATTATATTATGATTTAGACCAAAATTTAAATCAAATTACTGATAAAGACAGCAATTTAGAAAATATTGTCTTTGAATTAATCAGAAAAGCAGAATCTGAGGGATGGCTCGAAGGGCTTATTGCTGCTGCACAAAAAGAAAACCCAAAAAATTCGCAGTTGTCAGTTATTGCTAGTGAACTATTATCACCAAACGCACCTTCATTACCCATATCTGCTGCTCCCTTCAATGAAAGCCTAAATCATTCGTGAAAAATGAGATCCCCGACTTCTCTAAGAAGTCGGGGATCTACATCACTCTTCTGTAAAACTAATAGTAATCGTAGTCGTATACTTCCCGTTATTCCCAACCCAAGGCTTGATTCTTCTGATATAACCACTCCTTGGGCTTCGCACCACAGGGATAAGACTGAGCTTATCGTCAATAG
>CAZZVG010001320.1:0-2176 GCA_964657295.1 Iningainema sp.
TCAAAGGCGGGGAGAGGTCAGACCTAAATGATAAGTGATTAACCGGACTTGATATTATTCCTACGCAGGTGAGTAGCGGCATTTTTTCACAAGATGCCAAACCTTACAAATTGCTAGGTATTGTTTTAAACTTCTGCGGCGAACCTAGGGAATAATCCTTTAAGTTAAAATCAGCAAATGGTGTCTTATCCAACCTATTCCTTAGAGCTTCATCCAGAATTACACCTTCCGATTTTTTCCTGATGCCAATAATTATAATACTTCTTTGGTATGCCGTTAAATTCTTGTTGTACTGACAATCACTCCGCCGAAATTGTCCAAGATTTAATAAGCGATAACCTTCTACACTGGGAGTATTTCTAAATAGCTTTTTCGCTAAAAGTTGGATCTGCTTTGAACGTTCAAACGCCCTATGTTCTTCAAGTTTTACAGCACCCTCACAAGAAGCTGTTCCTACAGAAATAATCTCATTAGGGTTTTCCATTATCGTCTCTATACCTTCTTCTTCTAGGTTTAACCTTAAGGCATCAAGATTAATAATTTCGTTGTTAGATTTAACTTGAAAATCGCTGTTTACAAGCCATTTATGTTCCACGGAAAGAACAGCTATGTTAAATTCAGCGGTTCTACCTTGACTATCCTTACCAGGCTGATACGGGAAGTAATCAACTTTACCTTTTCTTTCTGGACCTTTTTTTTCTAATACTTGTGTTAAAGTTGGCAGTTTTGGTTGTTGCGTAACTAAGGCTACTACACCAAGTAATCCCAACACCATTAGGAACACTGCACCCAGAGCAAGTAGAGAGACTTTTTTTGGCTGATTCTCTGGCGCTAATGAAGTTATAGTAGTTGGCGCTGGCAAATGTTCATGTTTCGGACCTAGGACATTGCCAATTGCAGTGGTTCCACTTAATTGCCTTTCAATCTCTGCAAGGCGTTGCAAAATTTCTTGAGTATTGGCAGGACGCTTACCTAGTTCCTGCGCCATCAGCCAATCGATAAAATTCAACAGTAAGGCTGAGACGTGAGTAGCACAGTTCCACCAGTGCAATACATTTTGATAGACATCGTACATATCTAAGGGATGGTGTCCCGTCAGCAAAAATACAAAGGTGCGTCCTAAGGCAAAGAAATCTGATTGTGGTCTGGCTTGACCATTCATTTGTTCTGGGGCACTATAGCCAGATGACATAATTCCCGTAACACTGCCCGATCCGCCATGAAGTTTGGTTAGGTAGGTTGTTGTCACTTCCTTAGCACTGCCAAAGTCAATCAACACCAACTGCCCATCGGGTCGGATCATGATGTTAGATGGCTTAATATCTCGATGGAGGTAATGCTTGCTATGTACTAGATGCAAAATCTCTGCCAGTTGTCTCAACCAGGCTATAGCATGCTCTTGAGAAATGGGTCTATACTGCTGCTGCATTAACCACTGTTCTAAGTTGGGACCCTCAATTTTTTCCATTACAATGCAGTGCAATACTAAACCATTTTTGAGATGATGCTGGAAGTAGCTATCTACTTTGGGAATACCAGGATGATTCATCTGCCCCAACACAGCTGCTTCTTGCTGGAATAGTTGTACTGCTTTTGCGTCGCTGTTGAGATCTTCTTTAAGAACCTTGAGGATTTTCGGCTTGTCCTGTTCATAAGCCTCATAGACTTTGCCAAAGCCAGTTTTATCACTTAAAAGCCGCATCACCCGATAGCGCCCTAGTAACTCCAGCTGGTAACCACAACTTTGACAAAAGCGATTTTCATTATTATCTGGGTGGTTTGGTCTGGGGCAGTTGGTATTTATGCACAGGCTCATGGCTTGATTTATTGAGAAACTTTCAGCAGTCTCAGATTTATCTGAGGCTGCTCCCGACCCGATCTAATTAGATCGGCACAAATAAATTATTATGGGTTCGTAGTTGTGCTACCCTTGCGGGAAGCGCAACTACAAGCCTTTAAATTCATTTTACAAAAATTTACATATTTTGTAACATTCTCGCCAACTTATTTAGTTTTGACGCTAAATTAACAAAACTGGTATCGTTAAATTCTACGAGCTTAGCTATTTCGGCGATCTCAAATCATCTATCCAATGAAAGATTACCTTTGCTTTGCGAGCTTGGTTTTTATAGCCCAATACGGTTCAGTTAAGATAATTTACTTACCGTTCACCTAT
>CAZZVG010001321.1:0-2161 GCA_964657295.1 Iningainema sp.
TAACCCACTCCCTCTTCTAGTGCATCAATAGCATTTGCCAGCAGATTCATAAATACTTGATTGAGTTGTCCGGGATAACATTCAACTTCGGGTAAATTGCCATACTCCTTGATGACTTGAATGATAGGACGTTTGCGCCTGGGCTGTAGACGGTGCTGCAAAATCATTAGGGTTGTTTCTAACCCATCATGAATATCAACAACTTTTTTCTGGTTTCTATCTGAGCGAGAGAAGTTTCGTAGCGACTGCATAATTCC
Source organism: Iningainema sp. (assembly GCA_964657295.1). Lineage (GTDB taxonomy): Bacteria > Cyanobacteriota > Cyanobacteriia > Cyanobacteriales > Nostocaceae > Rhizonema. The sequence continues at coordinate 258 of CAZZVG010001321.1, forward strand.
GTGAATCCGATCTGCGCCGAGTTTCATAGAGGAGATCAACTTGGGTAAGTCTTCTAAAGTATGATCTAAATCACTCTCCTCAATTTTTTCTAAGATCTCGTTTCCCGGATTTGGAAACTGTTTTTGGTAGAGTTGCACTATATTCATCAAGTCTTGGACATACTGATTGGCATAATGCAAATTATTAGAGATAAACCCGAGGGGATTATTGACTTCATGAGCAACTCCAGTAACTAGTTGCCCTAATAACGATATTTTTTCTCTTTGTACCAGTTGTAATTGCGTTTTTTTTAGCTCCTCAAGAGCCTGAGAAAGTTCAGCAGTTCGTTCTTCTACTCGTTGTTCGAGTTGCTGTTTTTGTCGATCTAATTCTAAGTTTAATCTTCGGAGTTTTAAATGCACCTGAATCCGAGCGAGGACTTCCTCTTGTTGAAATGGCTTAGTGATATAATCTACCGCTCCTAAACTAAGCCCTTTTACTTTTTCTTCCTTGTGGGAAAGAGCCGTCATAAAAATAATGGGAATATCTTGAGTTCTTGAATCTAATTTTAATAAGCGACATATTTCAAACCCATCTATTTTGGGAAGCATAATATCTAGTAAGATCAAGTCTACTTGATGATTTCTAACTATATTGATTCCACTCTCATAGTCGATTCCTATTAAAATTTTATATTGCTCATTCTCTAAAAGAAATTTCAAAAACTGTTGATTAAAAGTGCTATCGTCAATAACTAAAATTGTTTCCAAGGAATTTAAAGAGGTCAAATTATTATTGATTAATATTTTATTTGAAGAATTATTGTAGTTCATGGTTTAATAAATAAGGGTAGTATTGCTGAAGTGAAGATTATGCTTGACCGCTCGTTGTAGTCATTAAGCGATCGCTCCCTATACAATCCCCGTTCGGTACTTGAGCCGCATTACGTCCGGTTAACCCCAAGGCAGTAAAGATTTGCATCACAAAGGGGAACTTTTTTGATGACTCAAGACATTTGAATTTTGCTTGGTAGATAGCTCTCACCCCTTAGGATTGAGGAGTCTGTCAAGCTTATAGTTCCCAAACTGAAATTGAGAAATGCAGATCAGATGAAAATATTGTAACAATGAAGCTTGGTGTGGCATACGCGATCGCATTGGTTGTTTCACAGCAGACGGACACTACACCAAGCCATGCAGGGTAAGGTAAAATAATTTGTCTATCTTAGCTCTCAATTATCGAACAAGCAATTTACTATGAGTAGAGACGTTTGAATTCCAGGGATGGAAACATGAGAGTTTGGCTTGCCTGCTTTTTAGTATTGTTTGCTCTGGCAGAACTGTTTGACTGGGTGAAAGGATTCTCCCTACCCCTACCCATATATATTTTGGGAGGGGCGTTTTTAGCCATCGCTTCTAACTACAACAAGTTTTTTGCCTCCTACTTTAGTCATACACCTTCCGAACAACTCCAGAGCGATTCACAATCTCAATCCACTCCTTCTATATCCTTTAGCATTCCCCATCCTCAAAAAGAGGCTCAGCAATCTGAAGTAGAAAAAATGCCATAATCGAATTCAGCACTCAGCTTGCGAACGGAATTATTTAGAAATGATAGCGGACTTAAACCACCATTACCAGTCACGTATGCTGATAGCTGATGTCTGGTTTCGGCATTTATGGATCTTTTTGCCGCCCCTCCAATACTATCTGCGACAGGAAATATCCGGTAATATCAAGTAACTGGTCGAGTGTAAAGCCAATGATGCTAACGTAGAGTAGTGCCTCAATGATGTTATTAATGTTAGCTTCGCGATAAGCACTCCAGATCACATTACCCAACCCTTTTCCACCCGTCAACATTTCTATAGCAATAACTGTAAACCAGGCGAACCAAATACCAATCCTGAGAGCCTGAAATACAT
>CAZZVG010001322.1:0-2157 GCA_964657295.1 Iningainema sp.
GACTTATGTTTCAGGCGTTTGGTTGCATTCTCTTTCGGAATTTAGATCACAAAAGTCACAATTTTCTCCAGTTTCCTTAAAAGGCGACTTAATCTAACTCACACTGACAGAATATCTAGATCACCGTCAAAGAACCCTTGCGTGTGAAAAACTTATAAGTTATGGTGCATCAATATTGAATTAATTTGGATTGAAAGCAGCAATGTCCTTTATCTTCCCTTTCTCCTCTTTAGTTTAATTTGCCTATCTCCCTCCCTACCCTGTCATCCGTTGCCAGATGTAGAAAGCGATACATTTTCGCTAGTTAGACAGTGCAATCTTAAAAAAAAGCTTTTAGCGATCAGCGTGTATAAATCAGCTACCTGAAATCTATCAAATTCATTTCAGAGCTAGTGACTAATCGCACGTCAGCTAATGCTTACCAATAAACTCATACACAATTTTTATTCTATTGAGTAACTTGTATGTTCAATACCACTGAAATTCTCATAGATGCTTTTGTCAATCAAATTCGGGAAGGCTACCGCCGTACCTATGGTTGCTTAAAGACCGATTACCAAGACATCATAGCTTGGGCTGGTAACATGGCGTTGGAAAACATTGCCAATAGCGATGCCCTGTTTCACAACGTTGAACACTCCATCCTAGTGACGCTTGTAGGACAAGAAATTTTACGTGGGAAACACATCCGCGAAGGTGGTGTTTCTAGCGAAGACTGGTTACATTTTATTATTTCTTTATTGTGCCATGATATCGGCTATGTTAAAGGAGTTTGCCGACAAGACCGCGAGGAAGAAAGATTATATGCCACAGGTAAAGATGATACAATGATTTTGCTTTCCCTCGGCGCTTCTGACGCAAGTCTCACACCATATCATGTTGATAGAGGCAAACTATTTACCGAAGAACGTTTTGGCGGTCATAAACTGATAGATTCTGAAGTCGTTAAGAGTAATATTGAATTAACTCGGTTTCCCGTGCCTGCTGTAGAAGATCATCAAGATACAAATAGTTTTGCTGGCTTAGTGCGTGCTGCTGATTTGATTGGACAATTAAGCGATCCGCGTTACTTAAAGAAAATTACTTCTTTGTTTTACGAGTTTGAAGAAACTGGGATTAATAAAGTTTTGGGTTATCAAACCCCAGCAGATTTACGTAAGAACTACTCTAAGTTCTATTGGCATGGTGTTTATCCGTACATCCAAAATGCCCTACACTACCTTTCCCTAACACAGCAGGGAAAACAAATTATTGCTAATCTCTACTCGAATGTGTTTGTTGTAGAACACGAAAGAGATAAAGAAGAACATCTGTATTTAGAGAAGTTGGAAGTTGTCGAGACGCGTCATGAGGCGTCTCTACATAGCGCGTCTGTATAGGAAGCGCTTAAGTATGCTCTGGATTTCATCCCACTCTTTTAAGGGGTGGGATGAAATCCAGAGCGCTTTCCTCACATACAGAGAAGGAATGGGCGCATATCGTTGCTGCCTGTTGAGCAAGTATTGCTTTGGCTACATCACTAATCCCCGTCACCGTCATTAGTCATTGTTGAAGCACTTACCCAAAAGTTTGGTGAACCATAAAACAACAATTGCATATTGGAACCAAGTAACATAATTAAATATGAGAGATTATGGCAGAGAAAAACCATGATTGTTTTTGAGGAAATTACGATCAAAGTCCCGTCTTCTGTAGCACAGGCATACCGCAATGCCACAGAAGAACAACGTTCACAAATTGAAGCCCGGATTGCAGTGTTACTAAAGTCTTCAATGAAAAGCAAGCTTGAAGCCATTGCAAAGCTCAGGCAGACAATGGATGAAATTGGCTCACGAGCCGCCCAAAGGGGTTTAACCCCAGAGATTTTGGAGTCAATCTTGAATGACGACGAATAAAAGACGGTTTGTTTGTGACGTCAATGTTATCATTAGCGCGGCGTTATTACCAGGGAGCAAACCAGATCGCGCACTCAGAAAAGCTCAAGATTTAGGAGAATTGTTGGTGTCCGAGTCCATTTGGCTGGAGCTAGAACAGGTACTCGCTCGACCTAAATTTAATCGGTACATCACAAAAGAAGAACGAAACGATTTCCTAGTGGATTTGTCCGAAACTGTACAGTTCATTAAAGTGACTGAACAGATTAATGAATGTCGAGAT
>CAZZVG010001323.1:0-2154 GCA_964657295.1 Iningainema sp.
GCATCAAAGGACTTCTAATGCTGCTTTGGAAAGGCTGGAAGCGATACTTTTACAATTCATCAAAAATTCTCCCCAAAGCAACCTATAAGTCACTATTTTCTCTACCGTTAATTTAAATCTCGGCAAATCTTGGTAAACCTAGATAAACTATGTCCCTCAGATTTCCAAACCTAGACACGGCAACGGATACCCTTCGGGTGAAGCTCCGCCACTTCTTTTTTTACTATCGATAATATTTCTCAGTTATCTGTGAGGAAGTTCAAACCCAAGTAAAGAGCCGCAACACTACCTGCGACACAAATTTCACCTTGGAGAATTTTGTCTTTGATTAATTCTTGCGGAACTAAGATAACTTCTATTTCTTCTGTAATATCTAGCTTTTGTTCTCCTACCTTTACCACATTTTTTGCGAGGAATAAATGTATTTTATTCGTATCTTTGCTAGGTTTATCATATAGTTCTGCTATTTTTGTTACCTGTGGGGCAAAATAACCAGTTTCTTCTTGAAGTTCTCTGATTGCTGCTGAAACAGCACTTTCTTCTGCGGGATCGAAACTCCCAGCTGGCAATTCTATGAAAAATTCACCAACGGCATGTCTGTATTGACGGACAAAAACAACATCTCCATCAAGAGTAATAGGTAAAATCACAGCAACTTCTGGTTTAATATTGACAAAATAATCATCAATAATTTTACCGTTAGGTAATTTGATTTTATCTTGCCTCACTTGACACCAGCGCTCGTTCAAGACCATTTTTGATTGCAGAAGCTCCCATTTTTTTAAGTTGGTCATACAGGTGGATACTTAAATAAATATGCAAATACGTAGCTTGTCACAAAGTATAACAGAGACAAAATCGCCGCTAAAAGTTGTATATAAGTTTACTCTCAAACAGCCAGCGTCAATACCACAAGGGCAACCATAATTTATGCAAATAGAGGTAGAAGTATTTACTGTCAACAAGCGGTTTCCTTTGACTATTAGTTACGGTACAACCGCACAGACGACGAATGTGTGGGTGAGGGTTTTGCAAGATGGTATAGAAGGTTGGGGGGAAGCATCGCCGTTTCGTGCCAGTGAGATTCCGCAATCAACAGAGATGATCAAAGATGCTTTAGTGCGCGTATCATGGGATTTACAAGCATTCCATCCGTTACAGCGTGCCGCAATTGAGCAAGTGTTAACTGAAGCGTTTGTCCCCTCAGCCGCTAAAGCAGCACTGGATATGGCATTGTATGATTGGTTGGGTAAGCAGGTTGAATTACCCCTGTGGCAACTATTAGGACTTGATCTCAATAAGATAGGACCGACTTCAGTCACAATTGGGATTAATTCGCCAGACGGGGCTAGGAATAGGGCACGAGACTGGCTGCAATTTACAGATGTTCGTGTTTTCAAGGTGAAGTTAGGGAGTGCCGATGGCATTGCCGCAGACAAAAAAATGTTAGTGGCAGTGCGAGAAGAAGCAACAACGCAAGATTTGTATGTTGATGCTAACGGGGGATGGAGTTTAACTGATGCGATCGCAATGTGCGGTTGGTTGGCAGAATTGGGTGTAAAGTATGTAGAGCAGCCATTGCCTAGAGGCAAGGAAAAAGATTTGGCGGAACTGAAAAAGCATTCGCCCCTACCTATCTTTGTTGATGAAAGTTGTTTCAATAACAAAGATATTCCCAAACTGGCAAACTTTGTTGATGGCATCAATATCAAACTGATGAAATCTGGGGGTTTAACTGAGGCAATACGAATGGTACATACAGCACGGGCACATGGGTTGCAAGTCATGTTCGGTTGTTATTCTAACAGCGTATTAGCGAATACAGCAGCAGCACAGCTTGCTCCACTAGCTGATTATATTGACTTAGACAGTCACCTTAATTTGATTGATGATCCTTTTATCGGTGGATTTATGCAAGACGGAAGATTTTTGCCAACCGCTTTACCAGGTTTGGGGGTGCATAGTGCGTCTGCCACTTAATCAACGAGTCGCTATCCTATTGCATGGGGAAATTCGCGGAACTCATGGCAAAACAGGGTTAGCAATTTTACGCTATAGTGAATCTCCAATTGTCGCAGTGATTGACCGTGAATCTACAGGAAAGTCTTTATTAGAATTAACAGGTATCAAGCGCGATGTGCCGATAGTCTCATC
>CAZZVG010001324.1:0-2150 GCA_964657295.1 Iningainema sp.
CGGTTCTGCCATTTTGCAAGCTATGCCCCGCTAATAAGTAACCAGGTATACATACATATATATATATTATTATGGTTCAAAAGCCATTCGAGTCCCGTCCTAGTGAACACCACCCCTCTAAGTTCACTCGCTCGCAGAACACTGATGCGAGCGATACAACTTTCGTGGAGACTCCTCAGCCTGATCTCACACAGCCCCTGCAATCCCGCCGCACTTCTCAACCGAACCAGGACGGAATCGAGCCGATAGCCGAGAACTCACAAATACCTCTCAAAGGCAAGCTGGTTAGCTGGTGGAAAGGCGTTAATGTTAGAGCAAAAGCCACCTCTGTTGCAGTTGTCATGAGTACGATTCCAGTTTTAGCAATTGGGATAACGGCTTATTACTTTGCCAATAACTCAATTACCGAGCAAGTGGAAGCCTTTGGCAAAGCAAAGGTAGTTGATTTACAACAGAAAGCAAACCTGTTCATGCGTCAACGCTTTAGTGACATTCAGGCGATGGCAAGCTTAGAAGTGTTTACCAATTCTGAATTGCGATCGCATATGACGACCCAAGAGAAGGCGGCAGCTCTTACCCGCCTCATGAATAGCTATGGCATCTATGATAGCATTGCGATTTTTGATTTACAGGGGAATGTAGTGGCTCAAACTACAGGACCGACTCTTGGAAACCAGCTCAACCAAAATTATATTCAAGCAGCCTTAAAAAATAACGGAGCAAGTATCAGCCAGCCAAGGCTTTCGGAAAACTCAAAGGTTTTTTGTCTTTATGCAGCTGCCATTATCAAAGATAAAGTAACAAATCGACCTATCGGTTTTATCCGTACACGTGTTCCAATGGAATTTCTGGATGAGGTACTCCGAAATTATGGGACTCAAGGAGCACAATATTACCTGATCAATGCTAAGAACGAGGTTTTTCTCGGTCCAGAAGGCTCTACTGAAGGCACAAGAGCGCTCGTCTTTGACCATTCAAATACAGGCATAACGGAGCGCCCAGAGGAATATAAGAAAATTCTTCCTGAAGATATTTACCCTTTCTTTAAACGTATCAAGGCACTTAATCAGCTCGGCACGGCTATCTCCTACAATTCAATAACTCAGACCGAGCAACTAGTCATCTACAGTCCTCCTCTTCAGCTTCGAGGATTGCCAAATCTCGATTGGCGGGCGATTTTTTCTGTCGATACAGATACTGCTTTTGCTACGCAACGACAATACCTGCTCACGCTGTTAATTGGAACTACGATCACCGCTTTATTGGTGGCTGCCATCGCTGCGATTATTGCGAACCGAGCAACTCGCCCGATTCTAGCTGCAGCAGCGGCAGTCGAAAAAATTGGGACTGGAGCGTTGGGAACTCGCCTATACTTTCAAGGAAGAGATGAGATTGCTTCATTGGGAAGCAACATCAACCAGATGGCAAGACAGTTGCAGGAGTTTTTAGAGGCACAAGCGTTTGAAGCAGAACAAGAACGGTTGCTGACGACAGCAAAAGGATCTGGGGCAATACGGAACCCGGATCTTCAAGATATTTTCAATTGGACTCTTGAGGAAACCCGGAATCTCCTGGAACTAGATCGGCTTGTGATTTATCGCTTTGATTCAGCAGCGAGTGGAGGCGTTATCTCAGAATCTGTTGCGGCTGGCTACGCAAGTGCCCTTGAACTTAATGTCGATGATTTCTGCATTCCCTCAGGACTTCGTGAAACCTACCAACAAGGTCGAGTTTTAGCCGAAGATGACATTTTCCAGGCAGGTTTTCATCTTGAACATCTCAAGTTGCTGGAGCAATTACAAGTCAAAGCAAGTTTGATTGTCCCTATTCTCAGTGGTGGTGAAATTTTCGGGTTGTTGATTTCTCATAGCTGCTCAAGTAAGCGCAAATGGCAAATCTCTGAGATCGATTTCCTCAAGCGCTTAGGCACTGAGCTTGGGCTTTCGATCAACCGAGTCGAATTGCTAGAGCGAACGATCCTTCTAGCAGAAGAGCAGCGTCAAATCAAAGAAAGGCTGCAAAAACGGGCATTACAACTGCTTGCGGAAGTAGATCCCATCAGTCAAGGAGATTTGACGATCCGCGCAAAGGTTACGGATGATGAAATTGGCACGCTTGCGGATGTCTACAATGCTACTGTGGCTAGCTTA
>CAZZVG010001325.1:0-2146 GCA_964657295.1 Iningainema sp.
TAGGGGAGGGGAGACTTTGACGCTAGTCAAAGGCGGGGAGAGGTCAGACTTAAATTATAAGTCATTTACCGAACATGATATAACTTCCAAAATCTGTTTGACATCACCTATTTTGAAAGTGGTTTGAACAAAGCAATAGTATATTATGGGAAACCCAAAGTTCATTCTCTGGTGCAATCTTACAGTCAGTCGGTCTACAGCGTCCCGCCTCGCAGAAATCGAATATGACGGCGATCGCTCTTCGTATTTAGTAACTCCAGTTGGTATTATATTTCCCCGGAACTCCTTCCTTTGATAGATGCAGATTTTCTGTTTGTCGTCACATCCAATTTTTCTAATCCTGCCGATTCCGAGTTAGCATTCCAGCAACTTCAAAAAGAACCCTTGTGGTCAAAACTGAAGGTAGTGCAACAGGGTAAAGTCCATGTAGTAGGACAATATTGGCTCTTTGGCAGCTATTTATCAGCTAATCGAGTATTGGATGATTTGTTTAAATATTTGTTGCCAGAGCAATAGTTGTTTAAGTTTTTAATATTATCCAACACATTTACAAACATAGTTGGTAAATTTTAATAAACTGTATCAGTTTTTACAAATCTCATCCAAGTTGAGGTGATAAATTTAATTATACTTTAAATTTCAATCAAACTTTTAACCAATCTTCACTCTGGAGCGCGGTCATGGACAGTGAGGTAGCAACTGGCAGCTGGATCGACCATTACCGTAAGCACGGTTACGTCGTACTCGAACAGATTCTGTCTTTGTCTCTTATCGATGCGCATGTAGCAGCCTGCGAAGATGTTCAACGCAGACACAGCATTTATCATAAATTTCCTTGGAGGAGAGAGCAGCCAGAAAACGAAAAAGCCTTTGAGGAAGAACTGAGTGCGCTCGACGATCAGCATGAACCCACGAAGAGCCTGAGAAACGATCCCACACTTCGTCAGCATTTAAACGCCCTCTTTGGAGAAGAGGCGGTACTCAAATACGGCTCTACATCTTTATGGGAGAGAGGTCGCGAGCCGCACTCGGACACGGTGATGTTGTTCCGCGATCCACCTGAGTGCGTCTGTCGCGCATGGTGTGCACTCGAAGACATTCATCCGGACTGCGGAATGTTTTATGTAATCCCTGGAACGCATAAGAATGTGCGCCTCCGCCTTTATGACGAAGTTCTCGATAGTCACCCCGAAATTTTCAACCTGCTCCACTCGCCTTCTCCAGATGGTTCAGAAAGTGCATTTCAGGAAAACCGAGCTATCTGGAAGCTGGTTTGTGAGAAGACTGCCTCCCTCACTGAGGGTCTACCAAGAGTTCCGTTTCCCATAAACAAGGGCGATGTGGTGTTGTTTGATCCAAACGTAATTCATGGCACCATGCCTGCACCCAATCCATCGCTCACCCGGAAGGCTATTGTCACCGAATGGCACACCCGGTCGGTGAGCAGCTACTCCTACTCTACGTATTTTGGTTCGCAGCACGACAAAAGGCTTGCTTCTAGGACATGACAGTGGAAATAGAGTTACCATCCCAAACAGCCAAAAACCTTGTATTTCAAGCTTTTTAATTTTTAATTCCGCGTACCCCTTCGGGGAAGCAAGCGTGACAAGCAGCGTCTCGTAGAGAAGCGGTACTAGTTCCCTCCAACAGTTTTCGTAGTCCAACAGCTTGAGTGTGCCAAATTCAATGCGATGCCCTTCGGGCATGCCCGAAGGGCATCGCTGCTGTCATGTTTTATTTGAACGCCTCTCACTACCTACTTTTTTAGTTATCTGTATCCTTTGCTACACTTTACGTGACTCAATAAGTGCTAAATCTATCCGCAATAACTAGTAAATACTCTCTGTAAACTTTGTTTTCTAACAGCATTTAACCAACATTGGCTCATGCCACTATTGGTATGCTGACTCACAATCAATGCCACTACTTTTCAGTGACAGAGGACTTTTTAGGACTCGGTTACATATTTTGTTGTGATGATTTTTTAGCGTGCTCTATTCATTGGAAAAAAGTTCAGAATTTTTCATTTTTTGGGTTGGTAAAAACTCAACGGATACATAGCAATGTAGTAAGATATTTACCAACCTTTTCATGTAAGTAAGTCGGCGGGAAAATTCATAAGTATGTAACGAAAATTTAACTTGAA
>CAZZVG010001326.1:0-2145 GCA_964657295.1 Iningainema sp.
TCGCCAAACTCGGAGGCAAAACTACGCCCAAACCATTATCTTCAAACCGCCACGCTACAGATTTAATAAACTCATAAGCTTGTACGGGAGTGAGAGTGCTGACGCACGGAGCTGCTGTTTCTAAATCGAGTGCAATGAGCGGATACAATCGCGAAGCTAAACCCAAACCCCGTAAAAAGGTTTCTTGAGGACTGTCAATGGTTCGATTTTGATACACTAATCTTTCCACTGGGTTGTTCCAAATCGTGGTTGCATCTACCGAAAAATTGGCATCGTCAGCTGCTTGTAGGAAGTACGCTAAAGTCCAATTTGTTTGGCCACTTGAAGGAACACGCAATTCAAAACAGACGCGAAACAGATCAGTCCCTGCTATTTGGTATTGTATAGGCATAGTCCAAGCCTTCAACGCTGCCTCCAGTCGTTCTACTCCAAACGGATCAGCATTGACTGTGCTCGATGCTGCTGTTAAAGAAGACAACCACTGACGCACTGCAGATGGTAGAGATGCCATAACTCTTGTTTCGGCCGTTGATTGGGAACCCGCCATCATTCTTATTTGGGCATCTATTGTACTGTTCAGAAATTCCAGCAGCAATTCTTGGGGTTCAATGGGGAAATTGATATAAATAGGAGAGTGGGGATGTAAGAGGGTTTGAACCTCACGAGGCAGTAGGGAGGAGGGAGTGGGAATTTCTTCATTTTCTATCCCTTTTTGATACATTCGGCAAGCCAGTGGCATTAACTGAGAAAATTTTTCTAACCGAGTGCGATCCAAGGCGCTATCAAGAAGTGCTTGCCATTTAGCAATGATAGAATTATCTGCTTGTCGTTGAAGTGTCGGTAAAAATTTACACCGAGAGATTAAATCCAGGCTCCAACGGGCAATCTGCACCCAGAAGCGTAAATCTCCAGCTAAAAAGTTACCCTCCCCGTTAGCGTTACCTAATGGTAAAGAGGTCAGAAATTTTACAGCTTCGTCTGGATTGAGACAAAGACCATTCACTTGCCAAGGGTATAGATCTGTTTGTCTTGATGTTGCTGGCATCTCTACTGTGGCAGAATGCACTGGAGATATGAATATTCCCTCACTGCTGTCTTGAATAGAAGTTGGCAGAGCAATTATTTGATTGTGAGTTGATATGACATTATTGGCACTTGCACTGCGTGTTCGTTCTGCTGGCAGTTTTAAAGTTCCTTTTGTCAGGTTATCATTACGCAAATAGTCTGTCAATTCTACTGCTGTCATTGTCAATGGGTTTAGTAGTACATCTGTTGATGAACCCTTATGGGAATTCGTTCCCTGCCAAATTTCTCCCCAGACAAAGAAACAATCACCGTCATTTTGTGGTAACCAACTACCGTGTAAAATAGCCATTTGCTAACTACTCAAATATTCACACAACTAAAATCTAGAAATTAGAATTTTTTCCTGGCAAAAAATCATAGCATTTCATTCCATCAGGATTTTTTATAAGACAACACTCAAAAATTATCATTAAGAAAATCTACACAACTTTTAAATAAACAAACTGAACTTAACATGACGATGAGCAAAGGTAAATAAAATCAACTTCTAGTGTTAGAATACCTTTTCTGTGAATAAAAACGAAAGAGAGCGAAAAGTTAAATATTTCATCAAACTTTCCTTTTTCAGTGCAACTATCTTTGCAGTACTATTTTTAGTATACAACCCAGATTGCGTTCAGCAAAGCATTTGGCTAGTACCGCTCCCTGGAAATTAAAAATAAAAAATTCGTCTTGGCACACCTACGCACCGAACCCTCTTTAAGTGAGAGCGGAGGCAATAGAGGGAATTTCTATTCACATGCAGCCGCGCCTTGAACATCAATAGATATCCGAAAATTAATTATGCGTTTGTTGAAATCCTTGATCTGATCCTCTGTCAGGTCAAATACTGACAATAAAGTGCGTAGTTGCGCTACAGTACAACTACGCACCTATGTATTGTATACAAATAGTTGATTTCAAAAATAAGGGAAAATACTTAGGAAGATCCGGCAAAAATAGTTGGTACACAAAGTGAAAGATGTTAGGACTTACGCAGAAGAGATCCCCCAACCCCCTTTTTCAGGGGAGCCAGCGCCCTTCGGGTGACGCTCGTGCCGACGCTCCTACGTCGCTAAC
>CAZZVG010001327.1:0-2143 GCA_964657295.1 Iningainema sp.
CTACAATTCCCTGTCCGGGTACAGCTTGTACTTCAACTGCGTTCACCCAGTTTATATCCTGAGCCGCCCGGACAATTGCATAACCAATAGGATGTTCTGATCGCGATTCTACTGCCGCAGCTAATTTTAATACATCAGCTTCCGAGTATCCACTATGAGGAATGACTTGACATACCTGCACTTGTCCTGTAGTAAGAGTACCAGTTTTATCAAAAGCGATCGCCCGTACCTTGCCCATTATTTCCAACTGAGCACTATTTTTGAACAAAATTCCCTGTCTTGCACCATTAGCAATTCCCGACAGCAACGTTGGCATAATTGATGCCATCAGCGCACAAGGAGAAGCCACCACCAAGAAGGTAAGGGCACGATAAATCGTCGTTTCCCAATTCCAACCCCAAATAAATGGCGGTAGAATTGCTAGCAATAACCCACCTACGACAACAAAGAGCGCATATTTGCGTTCAAATTGCTCAATAAACTGTTGGGAAGGAGGGGCGGAATTTTGTGCTTGTTCTACAAGGCGAATCACCCGTTGAATCAAACTACTTTCCGGTGGTTGATGCACCTTGAGTTGAAGCGCACCATAACCGTTGAGTGTACCCGCGAAAACTTCTTCCCCCACCGTCTTCTCTACAGGTAGAGACTCACCTGTAATTGCCGCTTGATTCAGCGTGCTGTAACCAGAAACAATGATTCCATCAGTGGGAATTAACTCTCCGGGTTTGACAATAATTTCATCCCCTACCTTCAGTTGACTAATGGGAACGATTTCTTCGCCTTCGCCACGCATAACCCTTGCCGTATCTTGCGTCAAACTCATTAGTGAACGGATACTCCGTTCCGTGCGCTGCATGGCATAGCCTTCCAACACCCCACTAATCGCAAAGATCAAAATCAAGATTCCGCCATCGACAATTAAATGATACTCCCTTCGCCACAAACCCAAACCAGCAGCACCCAACGCTGCCACAATCATCAGCAAATCTACATCAAGTTCCTTCTCTTTAAATAAAGTCGTCAATCCCTCACGAGCGCTTTCATAGCCACCAAGGACATAAGCTGCGGGTAGCAGCAGCAGCCCCCATCCCAAGAAGCCAAGATGCAACGCAAACCATCCGACAAATAACAGAATTCCACAAAAGATTGCTGCAAGAGTATCTGTATATTCTTTGGCAAACAGGGTAAGACGCTGTGGGTGAAACATGAGAGTTAGAGTAGTAGACACTCTCCCAGCTTAAACCTTGACATTAATGTTAATGTCAAGCTATTAATACTTGTAGCGGTTCGGGAGTAACTAAGAGGGCCAATGGTGCTGGCTGATATCTTAGGATAAGCAAAAACTAGGAGAAAACAGAGGAAGAAAAATTATGATTCAATCTCTGGAAAAACTATTTACATTTGATGAATTTTTAGAGTTTTTGGAAGGACAGCCAGAAAATATCCGTTATGAATTATACGATGGAGATATTATTCAAATGCCACCGCCCTCCGGGAAACACGAGCAAATCGTAGCCTTTTTAACAATGATTTTAGGATATGAGTGTCTTCGCCTTAAACTTTATTACGGTATACCTAAAACTGCTACAGTGAAGCCAGAAAATAAAATGTCAGGGTACTATCCAGATATTTGGTTAATAAATTTTTCTAACTTGGGTAACGAACCACTATGGGAGAAAAAATCAATCCTTAGTCAACCAGATTCAATTCCTTTAGTAATTGAAGTAATCAGTACTAACTGGAGAGACGATTATCATAAAAAGTTTGCTGACTATGAAGAAATGGGTATCCGAGAATATTGGATTGTGGATTATGCTGCTTTGGGTAGTAAGGAATTGATAGGTGATCCCAAACAACCAACCATCACAATTTACTCTTTAAGTGATGAGGGTGAATATCGTGGTAAACAATTTAGAGGAGACAACCGTATAGAGTCGCCCACATTCTCAGACTTAAATCTAACTGTTGAGCAAATTTTTTCAGTACGTTATTGATCAAGAAGTGGAACTTTGCAGCTGCGTTGTTCGCTGCAACGGTAGCGGTTGAGGGTAATTAAATGAATTTCGCGATCGCACTTTCACCCTTACCTCAAAAAGATTACCTAGAAACAGCGCAAGTGTAGTTAAAGCGTAGTTAGACTGGA
>CAZZVG010001328.1:0-2137 GCA_964657295.1 Iningainema sp.
AATCTCTTTTTCGTAAGTGGGTACTTTTTCAGCAAACGGCAATAAACCAGCTTTCTTATCACCAACAAAAGCAATATTGGAAATATTGAGGTCAAGCCCAATTAAGCCGTCATAAACGTAGTTTTTTTCTTTTTGTAATGGTAGTCCTTTATTAATGAGTTGAACATACCAACGACGTTTACCGTTTAAATCCCTCCACAACAAGCGAACATACTTGATGGGAGAAATTAACCCGTGCATTACGACCTCATTAGATTCATCAATGATTGAGCGTAACTTGAGGCTACCCCAAACTAACTGATTATCTTTCCAACGTAGACCCTGCTTGTTGGTTTTCCCTTCCACAGATCGAAAGCGATTGGGGACTTTGAAACGAACTTTTTTAGCCCGGACAAACATTACCCGTTCAGATGCCAAAAATGCTCTTTTAGCTATGGTTTGTTGAGTATTTGAGTCAATTTTATCGGCTATCCACTTTGACTCGTAAGCTCCGACCGTTGCATATGCTTGCAAATCAAAATCGGAATACCTGTAGGCTTGACGTGCCGCAGTAAAAGCATCGTTTCGCTCTTTTTTGTTTGTTCTGGATATTTTCTTAGCTATTTTAAATGCTTCAGAATCGCGTACCAACTGCATACGAGTCATTGCCTCACTAAGACAAGCGTTATAAAGCTGTCTGGAAGCTTCAAATTTTGATAACAATTCAGATTCTTGAGCGTTATCTACTTTTAATGGAATTTCTGTGATGAATGATGGAGTACGTTTCTTCGGCATTTTAAAATCACCTCCTTGTTATGCTAAACTAAATTAAATTCAGTTTAACATGTGGTTCTAATATGTCAACAGGAAAAGGAATAAAAAGAACAAAAAATCGACCGGTTTTATACAATTCTTTAAAAAAACAAAAATGTATTTGGTTGACCGAGGAACTTTGGGGAATTTTACAACAAGAAGCTGTTAAGAATGAATTGAGTTATAGTGAGTATATTGAAAGAAAACTTAGAGAATGTCACGGCAGTTAAAACTGCACTAGGCTTCTTTCCGCCCCGATATAAATAACGTAGATGTATCAATTCATTTAATTTCTTGATACATCTACTTCGGGGCTACCAGACATCCCGATCTTTTTAGGTGTAAGTTAAACTCAGTATTCCCAAATTGTATGAATATTAAACGTTGGATTGTGAGGCGAGAACCAGATTGGCAACGTTTGGACACCCTATTAAGGCAAATAGAAAAAAAAGGGTTAAAGTCACTGCAAGGGCTGGAAATTAGAGAATTAGCGAGTTTATATCGTTCCACAGCAGCAGATTTGGCACGCGCTCAGACACAACAAATCGGTAATAATTTAACACAAAATTTACATTTATTAACAACTCGCGCTTACACGCAGATTTATCAGGGTTCGCGACGACAGGAATGGCAAGCTGTAGTGGAATTTTACCTTTGGGGATTGCCAGCTTTGATACAGCAGACATACCCGTACATTGCAGCTGCGACGGCTTTGTTTCTGATGGGATCTCTATTTGCCTGGTGGTATGCGTGGCAAGATCCAACCTTTATGTCACTGATTGTACCGGAACACCTGATCACAATAGTACGAGACGAGCATAAATTGTGGATGGGTTCGATTGTAGGCATTGAACCTCTAGCATCTACTGGGATTATGATTAATAATCTTTCCGTATCCTTTGGTGCCGTTGCTGGTGGAATTGCTGCTGGGATATACACAACCTACTTAATGGTGTTTAATGGCTTATCGATTGGTGCTATTGCCACTCTTGTCAGTCAGAATAATCTTGCTTATCCGTTTTGGGCATTCGTGTTTCCGCATGGTTCCTTAGAATTACCTGCTATTTTTTTTGCGGGTGGTGCGGGATTTTTACTTGCAAGAGCAATTTTATTCCCTGGTAAATATCGTCGTTTGCAAGCACTGAAATTCTATGGTTCTTTAGCTGTGCAATTAGTCTTTGGAATTGTGCCAATGTTGATTGTTGCTGGTACAATAGAGGGTTTTTTCTCTCCCAATCCGGCTGTGCCAGCTCCATTGAAGTATTTTGTTGGGATGGGATTGTTTGTGTCTTTAGTAACGTATTGTCGTCGCCAGCGGCGTGGGAAGTAGGGGGGAGAGGGGGAG
>CAZZVG010001329.1:0-2136 GCA_964657295.1 Iningainema sp.
TTCTCCATAAATAAATTTACTTGCTCTGTACCTTTTTTGTTCTTTTGACTTTTGACTTTTGACGAACCGTAGGGCGGTCATCCCGTAGCTTGCCCGATCCTCAAAGTATTGGTGTGGTGCGCTTGGGTAAGATTTTTCGTTCTTTGGGTATGAGGCTTAAGAAATGTCTTCAGGCATAATTGTCATCATCATTTCTTTACTGACTCTAGAACTTTTTATCAGCCTGTTTGCCTGCCTCTCGATTGTCTTCTCAAAGATATTTCTCACAAGCCTTCCATTACCAAACTTCTGATCTCTATTTACATATAAATCTGTCAGTGTATTAAATAATACTTTCCTTGCTTTTTCAGTTAACTTGAAATGGTTCTGCTCACAAATTTTTTCAAAAATAGTCAATAACTCGCTAGGATTATAATCATCAAAGTAAAAATACTTATTAAATCTTGACTTTAGTCCAGGGTTAGCATCAATGAATCTTGACATCTCTTCACTGTAGCCAGCAACGATAACTACTAGCCGATCTCTGTGCTCCTCCATTCGTTTAAGTAAAGTGTCTATCGATTCTTGTCCAAAATTATCTCTAGCTTCTTCTGGCTTTAGTGCATAGGCTTCATCAATAAACAGCACACCATCTAATGCTGACTCAATAACTGTGTCCGTCTTGATTGCAGTTTGTCCAATATACCCTGCAACTAATCCTGATCTATCGGTTTCGATCACATGACCTTTAGATAGTACTCCTAGCTGTTTGTATATTTCACCTATTAGGCGAGCAACTGTCGTTTTTCCTGTTCCAGGAGGACCACAAAACACTGAGTGTAGTGTGACAGAAATGCTAGCAAGTCCTTTTTCTTTGCGAAGCTTCTGTATATTAAGGAAGTTGATGAGAGTATTAATCTCATCTTTAACATTCTGCATCCCCACAAGGTTATTTAGCTGCTCAAGAGCAATCTTTAAACTTCTAGGCTCACCGTCAGACGTTTGAATAGAATTGCTGCTACTACGCTTTAGATGCGCTTTCATTTGCTGTAACTCAGCTTCAATCTCATCATCCCAAAAAGCCATACTCCGTACCCTCTACAAATTGCTGATTAGCAAACCCGTAGTTCTACTCTTATGTAAAAGGTTTGCCATTTGAGGCGTTGCTCAAAATCATTTCTGGTTTATGCAATTATGTGCTAAAAAAGGCTAATAATATTACAGCAATTCTACTGAAAAAACTTTGTAATGCAAATCGTGAGATTAAGGAGTTTTTTGCAGCGAAAACAAAAAGTTATGGCATCATGCTTTCAAGACGCAGCAACCATTGGTTAAAATGCTGACATTGCTGACGGATCGAATCCAGCCCAATATCGATCGCCAGCAGGGAACCATGCAGGGGTTTGTCATATCCATCACAACAATTGCGAATACGTTTTGATGGTGCTGTTAGTGGATTGTCGTTGATATGCTCAGGTGAAGGAAAGGCGTGACCGTCGCTTCGCTCCAAGTCAAAAGTCAAAAGTCAAAAAAATAAAAAAGGATACATGCGAATATATTTATTTATGGAAAATGAAAAATATGTATTTCGAGACACGTAGTGCAAGAAATACTACGTCCTTATTACATGCGAATGTATTTATTTATATTGCTCTAATTTTGACTTTTGACTTTTGACTTCGCCCCCTTGGGGCGCGTGACCGATATCCTTGCCCATTTCCTGTTCAAGATATTCAGCCTTCTGGAACGGGTCGCTGGTTTTAGGTAGGGAACTGCTTCCGGGAAAATCATTGGGCAAGCCGTACATATCAAACATTGTGGTGACGATCGCCGTACTATCTTCAAGACATTTGCGATTTAATTGCGGCTTGATTTTGGCGTAGCTTACCACGCCACCCTTGCCAGTTGAACTGGTTTTCACAAGAATTGGATTGAGGTATATATTTTTCTCCTGAAAATACCCGTATAGCAGTTCTCTGACGAAAGTTTCCTCGGTTTGACCTTCAACGAAAACATGGAAGGAGGATCATCGTGAAGGTCTCCCGCCCAAGACGTTCTTCTTCCAAAGCTCACCCAGGCTATAGTCTTCAAGCCACGCCTCCAACCCACATTCCGCACCCTATAGTGTCACACACCAAGGAACCGACTGCGGTTAGT
>CAZZVG010001330.1:0-2116 GCA_964657295.1 Iningainema sp.
GCAAATCACCGGACCCTGGACTCTCGGACAATTGAAAGCATCTGGTGTCGATTTTGGTGTCTTTCCGATTCCCGTTGGTCAACGAAGCGCTACCGATATTGGCGGCGAGAATCTGTTTCTGTTAAAAACTACACCGGAACGGGAAAAAGCAGCGTTTCAATTTGCTGAGTATGTTTTGAGTGAGGAGTTTCAGACAGCATGGGCGCTAGAAACTGGTTATTTGCCAGTGAATATCAAGTCGCGCCAAAGTGCGAAATATCAGGGATTTATTCAGGAACAACCAGCGGTGAAGGTGTTTTTGGATCAGGCAAAGTATGGGAGATCGCGTCCAATTTTCCCCGGTTACAACCGAGTTTCAGAAAATATCGGTCGGGCGATCGAATCTGTATTGATGGGTAAAAGTTCTCCAGCAGATGCACTTAAAGCATCGCAACAGCGTTTGGATTTGATTTTTAAGTGATTACGACCTACATTCCGCAGGTTTCTCAGGTAAGTAGATAATATTTTCGGTAAGGGGCACCGAGAAACTGAAGAATCCAACGTCGTTCATCCGTAAGATTGGCAATTTGTTTAACGTTGGCGATCGTTACTAGATGAATCGACATAAAACATTGGAATACCCAACGTAAGGTGGGAGTATAAATTGGCTTGCCCAATTGATTATCGATAGTTTTTTTAGCCCGTTCCAATGCTTGGCGTAAAGCCCTTTGACCCAAACTATAAACAAGCAGGCACAAACCCATAACCATTGCTAGCGCTGCAACTCGCTCAGTTGAGTTAAGGAAGACACTTGAAGTAAAAAATAAAGGGTCTTTGAGAAACCGGAAACCGCGCTCAGTAGACTGCTGTGCCTTGTATTCACGTAAAACATCATCATCGCGCTCGTTCCCGATCATCGAGGACGTTCGTCGCCAAAATGAATCTTCCAGCTCGTTTAATTTCTACTGCGAGCGCAATTTCCTTTGGTTCAAGTAAAGCATCAATTTGGTAGTAAAAGGTGGGGGAAGAATCTTTACTTGGTCTACCACGTCCAGTATGTTTCTTTACCTCCTTAACCTGGATATCGTTCAGTTGATGTAAGGGCAACTTACAACTGAGCCGTTGAGCAGCAATCAGAGCATCTTTTGAGCAAGCAAATTCTTGTTGAGACAACTGCCGAAGTTCGGACTGGGCTTTTGATAAGTGTTTGATTAACCGTTTTTCTAACTGTTTGATGTCAGCTTCTTTTCTCGCTTGACTTTCAATTACCAACCAGCGCTGTCGTACACCTGCGTACCCACTACAACAAGGTGCGATCCTATATCCAGAGATTGCACTGTCATTCAATGCTTCTTGTGGCATATTCTCTAACAGCATTTTTGCAGCAGTCAGGGTCCCAGGTACTCTCGATGCCCATCTCAACTGTTTCATTTGTTGCAAGTTTTCTTCCGTGTATAGTGCCGCATCTGCAACAAATAAAGCATCTATCTGCCACTGCTGTTTAAAATCGGCGATGATGGTCGCAAACATTGCGCTCGTCCGATTCATTACCGTCTGCTACTCTCAGATATAAGGGAATATCCCCATGGACACTGCACATCAAGTCCAAGATAAATTGTTTCAAATCTGGACGGTGATCTCTCGAATAGCCATAAGTAATTTCGATTCCTCCTGCTTCTGCTTCCTCACATGTGGTGTTACTGATGTCATCACCATCGACGTGAAACGAACTCGCTCTCGTGGTGCAGACTATCCACTTTTACACCGAATTTACGCGCTGCACACAGCGCTACTGTCACAAATACTTCGGTTAGCCCAGTCTCATATAGTTTGTCTAATACTCGACCATTACGGTCGTCGTTTAAATGTTCTGGGCGTATCCCGAATCCTAACAAGTGTTCTGTGGCAATGCCTTCCAAAAAACTTTTCAAACAGATATAGTGGCGCACTTACAAATCCTAATCCGTTTAAAATCATTGCTTTTACAACTTGACCTGCGCTAATGACTTCTTGAGAGTGAGTTCCCAGTAGTCGGTTGATTTGTTCTACTAGATTCATCTCATCACATATACCTGCGACTATCCCACAGTGGTCAATATCCTGTACCCTGATATCTAATGGTGTAGCTGTCATGCGG
>CAZZVG010001331.1:0-2109 GCA_964657295.1 Iningainema sp.
TGTTTTTAACCACGAGGGGACTTTAGATAAGTTTATTGGTGATGCTTTAATGGCAGTTTTTGGTGCGCCACTACCACTCACGGAAAATCATGCTTGGAAAGCAGTACAGGCAGCACTTGATATGCGGTATCGACTCGCAGAATTTAATCGACGGCGGATTATCCAAGAACAGCCACAAATTCATATTGGAATTGGAATTAGTTCTGGGGAAGTAGTGTCAGGTAATATTGGTTCCCAAAAACGGATGGACTACACTGTGATTGGAGATGGCGTGAATTTAAGTTCACGTTTAGAAGGAGTGACGAAGGAATATCACTGCGATATTATTTTAAGTGAGTTTACTTACCAGTTATGCAGCGATCGCATCTGGGTGCGAGAGTTAGACAAAATTCGGGTTAAAGGGAAATATCAGGCAGTCAATCTCTATGAGTTAATTGGCGATCGCAGTACTCCGCTTGATGACTCTACCCAAGAGTTTTTGTCCTACTATCGAGACGCACGTGTTGCTTATCTAGCCGGAGATTTTCCGACGGCGATCGCCTTTTTTGAAGCCGCTAAACGAATCCGACCTAAAGATCAAGCTGTTGCTATCCACCTAGAACGCACTCGTAACTACTTGAAACAGCCTCCTTCAGACTCTTGGGATGGCGTTTGGACGATGTTGAGAAAGTAAGAAGAAAATACCATTGATGAGTTAAAAATACATCAACTGGTGCGAAAGACTCATGTCCGTTCCCAAAAACCACGCTCGTAAGAAGTGTGCCTTTGGTAAACCGGATGACGACATTTTCGGAAGTGAAAAGGGGATGGAAAAAGCCAAGCGAATCGCAAAGGATAACTCAGGAATGGATCTCAACAAAGATGGAGTCATCACGATGGCAGAGTTTAAACCGTGGATTTATCGTGGCATTTCCAATACAATACGAAGTCGGTTATTGTATTTGTATTGCCGACATTGCCTAAAATTGACAGTGAGCAATGCAAGATTATGAGTGCTACCCTCATTCAAAGTCCAGATCGTGTGATTTTGCCTCACATTAGCTGGCAAACCTATCAGTCGTTGATTAAAGATTTCGAGCCTGAACCTGCTCTCCGCCTGACCTATGATCGGGGTGTGTTAGAAATTAGAATGCCCTTAGATCCCCATGAAACTTACAAGAAACTCCTGGGACGTTTGGTGGAAGCAGCGACTGAGGAACTGGATCTGGAAATTCGTAGCTTGGGTTCCCGCACTTGGAATCGCGAAGATCTAGCTAGAGGGTTAGAACCCGATCAATGCTACTACATCGACAATGAAGCACTGGTTCGCGAAGTTGAGCAAATTGACTTAAATCAATTCTCACCACCGGACTTAGCTATTGAAATTGATATTACCAGTAGTTCCATCAATCGTCTGTCTATTTATGCAGCATTGGGAGTACCAGAAGTCTGGCGCTACGACGGACAAACGTTGACCATTCTGAGTTACCAAAATGAAGAATACGTCTCTCAAAATAGGAGTACTGTCTTACCTTTCTTCAAGGCTGAAGATATTGTCAGATTTTTAGCCTTAAGAAACACAATTGGAGAAACGAGCTTAGTCAAACAATTTCGCCAGTGGATCAAAGACAGTGCTGATTGTGATGAAAATTAGCGATCGCCGCCATATTTCCAGATTACCACGATTGTAAGTCAGCCTAAGATGGCGATCGCTCAGTTCTTCCAACAGCGTTTCGTAGGTCTGCCAGCTAATCCCCGACAGGTGAATCATTTCATGTGGTGGTGTGAGCAGGACACCTTGCAGAACTAGGATTACAACATGTTCAAATTTTACCAGGGATTTAGAGGCAGCTTCGCAGATGATTGGCGTGCCGACCTACGTGTCAATAAAATCCACCTTCTGAATTTGCCCTCTCAGCAAGAAGCACTGGTACTGGGTAAAAACCTACTACGGCTAATTGGAGTTTAGCACTAACTAATAACGCTCCCAGGGTCTAGGTATAGCAACCGCCTTGGCGGTTAGGAAGCTAACACCTTTACTCTAGTACATGATGTCGGGTTTTGTCGAGGATGTCATTGAACAACCCTACCTTAAGAAGGTAGGGATTCTATTTTAATGAGCGTGTTCAA
>CAZZVG010001332.1:0-2107 GCA_964657295.1 Iningainema sp.
AAAAGCCTCTGCCAAACAGAAATAGTGGAACAAAGATTCATGGTTTATTGATACAATAAAGCAATCAACCATGAATCTGACAATACAAAAGTTCATAATTTTCTTAGAAATGTCCAAACGCTCAGCCAATTCTTAACAATTCGGGGTTGATAAGCAGAAATTCACTTGCAGCTGTAATTAGCAGTGGTATCATTCAAATATTACAAAAAGTAAAGGGCCATATTATTATGACCAAAGCACCTATTGCTCCCGTGGTGCTAGTCATTTTAGACGGATGGGGCTACTGCGAGGAGACACGAGGCAACGCTATTGCCGCTGCTGAAACTCCAATCATGGAAAGCCTCTGGAAAGTGTATCCGCATACCCTTATCCGCACATCAGGAAAATCCGTGGGGTTACCTGAGGGTCAAATGGGTAACTCAGAAGTAGGTCATTTGAACATTGGCGCTGGGCGAGTTGTACCGCAAGAATTGGTACGGATCTCAGATGCGGTAGAAGATAAATCCATCCTCAGTAACCCAACGCTTGTCAACATTTGCCAAGAAGTGCGTTCTCGAAATGGCAAGCTGCATCTGGTAGGGCTTTGTTCTGGTGGAGGGGTACACTCCCATCTCAATCATCTGTTGGGTTTACTTGACTTAGCAAAGCTTCAAGGGATACAATCTGTCTGTATTCATGCTATTACTGATGGTCGTGACACTTCTCCAAAAGAAGGTGTCAAAGCAATAAAGATTCTTCAAGATTATATCGACAGTCTCGGCGTAGGGCGCATCGTCACTCTTACCGGTCGCTACTACGCCATGGATCGCGATCGCCGTTGGGATCGGGTAAAACGTGCTTACGACGTGATGACGCAAGATGGATTAGGCGAGTCACGTTCCACTGTGGAAGTCCTAGAAGCATCGTATGCAGAAGGTTTGACAGATGAGTTCGTACTCCCGGTAAGAATCGCGCCCGGTGCAATAGAACCAGGAGATGGCGTCATATTTTTTAACTTCCGTCCTGATCGCGCCAGACAACTCACTCAAGCTTTAGTCCAGGCAAAATTTGACGGTTTTGAGCGAGAACAAGTGACACCCCTGTCGTTTGTCACCTTTACGCAGTACGATCCCGAATTACCAGTGGCGGTGGCTTTCGAGCCGCAGAATTTAAGTAATATTCTCGGAGAAGTCATTGCTCAACACGGACTGAGGCAATTTCGCACTTCAGAAACCGAAAAATATGCCCACGTCACCTACTTCTTTAATGGTGGTTTGGAAGATCCTTATACCGGAGAAGATCGCGAACTCGTAAACAGTCCGATGGTGCCGACTTACGATTCCTCTCCAGCAATGTCAGCCTCGCCACTCACAAAAGTGGCGATCGCCGCTATTGAAAAACGCATCTACTCTCTAGTTGTCATTAACTACGCCAATCCAGATATGGTCGGACATACTGGTAACATAGAGGCTACCATTAAAGGTGTAGAAACAGTTGACAACTGTTTGGGTCAGCTACTTATTAGCATCAGCAAAGTTGGAGGTACAGCAATTATTACCGCCGACCACGGCAATGCTGAGTATATGCTAGATGATGAAGGCAATCCCTGGACAGCTCACACTACCAACCCAGTCCCCTTAATCTTGGTAGAAGGAGAAAAAGTCAAAATACCCGGATATGGCACAAATGTCATAATGCGAAATGATGGCATCCTCGCCGACATCGCCCCCACAATTCTCGAGATTTTACAATTACCTATTCCTCCAGAAATGACCGGGCGATCGCTTCTGCAAGGCTCCGAGTATGAAGTACAATTCCCACGTACTGCCTTACAAGTAGGACTTTAATATCGAGGATTTTTAGATGACAGTTACTTACGTCGTACAAGCTATCTGGGCTTTTTCAGCAGTTGGGTTGATTATTTTGGTGTTGCTGCACAGTCCCAAAGGTGATGGCGTTGCAGCCATTGGCGGACAGGCACAGTTATTTAGCAGTACCAAAAGCGCAGAAAACACATTAAACCGAGTGACTTGGGCACTCACAGTCATGTTTCTCGGCTTAACTGTCGTTTTAAGCGCAGGCTGGCTGCCGAAATGAGGGACAGCCCCGTAGGGGAAGTCAAAAGTCA
>CAZZVG010001333.1:0-2095 GCA_964657295.1 Iningainema sp.
ACGGAAATAGTTATAAAGCTAAAGTGCTACACCAGTAGACATTTTAGGTACGTTTAGCTGATACGATAAATCACCCAAAACTCTTGCTGATCAAGAGCGTTAGAATTTAGGCGAATTTTCTACACCCGTGAACGGTTACGAATATTCCATATGACGGAGAGTGTAAATTCTCGATTAAAAATTAGCTTATTTTACGAACCAACTTAGAGAGGACATTTTTTATGAAAGTAACAGGTTTCTTGAAAAAGACTTTCTGGCTAAGGTTAGCTTTTACAGCTGTTGCGGTTTTAACTCTTTTCAAATTGAATCCTAGTTTTGCTTATTCTACTAGCTCTTCTATAAAACCGCCAACACATCTAACACCGACAACGACCATCATCAGTGATTCAGATGTAAATAAAACTGCCAAGTTTACATTTACAGCACTTACTGACACAGCAAACAACTTCACGGACTTTGGCAGTATCGCTCTCAATAATCAAGGTGTCGTTGCATTCTCTGCCGCAAAAGACGCATCTGGAATTACGGGAATTTATACAACTGATGGTCAAGCTATTACAACAATTGCGGATCTTGATACGCTTCCTAGCCTCTTTACAGATCTTAAACCTGATCCAGGGGAAACTTCAATAACAATAAGCAATTTCTTGTTCAATGGCAATAATCTTGCTATCAATAATATAGGCAATGTACTCTTTAGTGCTACTGCCAACATTCAACAACCTGGAACATCGACTTATTATACTAACGCCTATAAAAGATTGTTCCTGAGCCAAGGTAACACAATCCAGTTGGTTGATTCACGCAGTGACTATATCGGTGGAAGTAGTTTTGGGATAATTAACACATACACAGGAGTAGGGATCAATGATAATGGACAAATAGTTTATTCCGAGGAGAATCAAACCAGTACCCCAAGGATCTTCACAAACAGTCAAATTATCCAGGGTAAGCGAATTATTGACCAAGGATCGAGACCTCCAGTTGGACCACCCAGTCAAGTCTCTTTTCCAGTCATTAACAACCAAGGTACTGTATTCTATAACAAATCAGGGTATTTTGGTGATGCTAGTAGTTATATCAACAACATATTCAGGTTAGGCAGTGAAGATTCCACACCAGTTGCTGTGTCAGATCAAATACAAGGTGTACAATCTCTAGCTGCTAATGATCAAGGAAATATTGTCTTCTCCGGTTCTCTCACATCGAGAGAAACAGGACTTTTTCGGATCGACAATGGCGTAATTACTAAGGTTAACGATCTCTCTGGAAATGCTAAGATTAATAACCTTGGCAAGATCGCTTTTCAACCGTCGCAAAGCGGCGCAGGAATTTTTGTTACCTCAGGTGCAGACATAAAGAAGGTAATTGCTCCTGGTGATCCCCTCTTGGGTTCCACTGTGGCAGACATAAAGTTTGGTGGATTGAATGACGCTGGTGAGATTGCCTTCGTCGCTTCACTCACGGATGGAACCAAAAAAATCGTTCGAGCCGATCCTATCAGAAAACCGCATTTAAAACACGCTAAGACGCAGGAGCAGGCATAGCGGTGAACTTGCCTACTATTTAGTCAGGAGATTTTCAAAAGGATTACTTTGTTTCCAACGATAAGTATTAAAGTCCCGTTGATCTACTGAAAAAATGCGCCCATGTCCTAGATGTTCTGCCAAAATTACCAGAAAAGCATCAGCTAAATCCATTGGTAAATCTGCATATTTGTCCATCAATTGACCAATCTTTAATCCATGCTCTGCTTCTAAATTAAAAACTGTGAATAATCCTTGATTGAGGCTATTAATAAAAGCTAATTGAGCCTTAACTCCTTTGCGAGTTAGCAATAGATAACAGGTTTCTGTAATCACACACCAGGTAGTAATCAAGGGTTCATTGTATTTTTTGAGAGCTTGTTTAGCTGCTTCATGGTACGTATCTTTTTGATCTACAAGAGCTAACCAAAACCCTGTATCAACGATGATCATATTTAGTGTTTAATCCTTCACTGAGAACCTGTTTATAAGTCGTGGATAAATTTTCTTCGGTTGAGACACACCCAATTAAGCCAATTTCATCAAATTTTTCATATAGGCTTTTTTCT
>CAZZVG010001334.1:0-2087 GCA_964657295.1 Iningainema sp.
CGCGGGTATTACCACTCTCCTAATTGTTCAACTTTTTTATTTGACTTTGCGTAACTGTGTTGAAAAAATCGATAGATCATTCTTCTGTAGTTATGGAATTAG
Organism: Iningainema sp.; assembly: GCA_964657295.1. Taxonomy (GTDB): domain Bacteria; phylum Cyanobacteriota; class Cyanobacteriia; order Cyanobacteriales; family Nostocaceae; genus Rhizonema. Next base: position 103 of record CAZZVG010001334.1, read on the forward strand.
AATATCCGCAAGGGTGCAACTTCTGCACTAGTAGCAGCTTGAACAATTAACGACCGGATAGGATTACTGCATTAGTGGGATAGGCTCATAGATGGTCAAATTATTGAATTCTGGTAACGTTTCTTAATTAAGTGCATAAGTTGATTTCACTTACACCTATTCAGCATGAAGAAGGAAAGCACTCAAGCTTAACGTTCTATTCAACAAAACTTAACTTCTCTAATTTACCCAAAGATTTTGTGTTATAACTATGGACTACATCCTTTTTATTCACGGCGTTAATACTCGTGAACAAGGTCCAACACCTGCTTACGCTAAAGACCTTATCGAGCTTATCGAGCGTAGACTTCTCCACAGTGAACCCTCCCAAATCATCACGCCAATTCCTATCTACTGGGGAGACGTAAATTCAGAAGCAGAAAATCAACTTTTAGATACATTCAAAGATTCACCGCTTTGGAACCAAATGTGGTTCAGAGAATTTCGAGGAAAGCAACTTTTACAGTTTTGTGGGGATGCAGCACTCTACATCAGCCGCTACATCGGTGCCAAGGTTATTAGTCGGATAAAGGAGAAGGCTCTAGAGGGGTTGAAGGATTATCAGCCAGGTGATCGTCTTCACTTAGTTACCCACAGTTGGGGAACTATTATTCTCTTTGACTTGCTGTTTGCAAGTCGATGGAACTGCAAGAATGTACCAGGTTATGATGATGTTATGGCTATTCGTGATGTCATCTACGGGATACCCGGAGCAAATCCTGATCCGAATACTGGCATCCAGCTTGCCAGTATTCACACTATGGGTTCACCGATCGCTATCTTCAGCCTGACTGACGTAAAACCTGGTAAAGATGATACGGAAAGCACCCCGTCCACGTCTAGTAGTCACGATATCACACCAAAGCTACAGCAGCTACTGGGGAATCTTCAGGAGAAGCGAAAAGAGCGAAATGAAGGAAAGCTGCCATGGCGGAATTTCATTCATCCTGGTGATCCGATAGCTTACCCATTGACCAAACTGATGCGCAGCCTGGTGGATGGTGAGGAAAAACACTTAGATATTCAAGATATCATCACTCACCAGCCAGGATTACCCAACTTACTGACGAAGCAAATAAGTCAAACGGCGTTAGCACTACTGCTGCATGGGGGTGATGCCCATAGCAGCTATTGGAAGAGTAAAGAGGTGGCTCAACTAATTGTTGAGACAATATCAGCTTCGTCAGCGAATCGTGCCGGAGGTCATGGAGAGTTAGGAGTTAGGAGTATCCCTGTTAAGGCGTACTAAAAAAAAGAGTACATTCACGGTTGTAATGTTTGTATAGCAAGGGTTTCAACAACATCAGAGAGTGATAAATCAGGGGTAGAAGCCTTGTGGGAACATTGTTTAAGAGCCTTCCTTCCCAATGCCTGGAGATCTATTTGATTACAAAAAACGCCGCAAGCGCCCACACCTGATAGCAAAATATGGGATGCAATGCTTTTGGTGCGGCACTGCGCTTACCCCCGAGACTTTGACAATCGACCATTACATCCCCCTTATATGCGCAAAACAGGACACGTTGTAAATTTTTATTGCAGAGCATGTTTTATTGATTTACCAACTTGCCCATAAATGATATTGGAACCATCAAAATTTTGCATGTATCTCTAATCTTTATTGCTCCTTATTGACAATATGTTTTTATGTCATCATAAAATTTTCATGACTCAGCATCGTCTTTTTTTACCAATCACCAAAAATTTGATTTTTTGAAGCTACAACAATACGTACCCTGTTGATAACTCATTTAGGATTGCTATAGATTATTGCTCACCCTAATCATCAGGAAAAACGCTTGATTAAAATAAAGTTTTAGTAAAGTGTCAGATAATTTACGCAAAAGCTAACTATGCACTTACTTGTTTGAGGCTCTGTCAAGGCGGCGTTGCCATGCCTCATCGGTCGGCGCGTCAATAAAACCCACTCGGCTGATAATCTCTTG
>CAZZVG010001335.1:0-2082 GCA_964657295.1 Iningainema sp.
ATTACCAATTACCAATTACCAATTCCCCAGAATTGGGGGCAATTGAGTGGATCTCTATCCCTGATAATAAAAAGCAAAGTTCTTTAAAGTAGCGACTCGCAAGCGGGCTAAAGCAGAGAAATGTCTAAGAGATTTCCCGATTCTACTAGTGGCTTTTTCAAAGAGCGATCGCTCTGGGTATGCCTTCTGTTTGTGATTCTCAAAATAGGCTTGCAACTTAGCCGGATCAACCTGCCCCTTTTTAATTCTGATCGCATCAATTTTGTCGTTAAAAAATTCAATTTCTGGCATTTCATGATGGCGGATCGGAAGTCCAGTAGCAGCAGCAGCTAATCCCATGACACTCCCCTCACTGTCATAGACCCCATTTAGCTCAAAGTAGTTGCCAATTTTTTCCCACAGTTCCAGAAATTTCATTTCTTTACCTGAGTCTTTAGCAACGACAAACATAAACTCGCTGACAAAATTCACTTGCTCTAAATCCAGATTTAACTTTTGAGCAATTTTGCCAATAAGTTGCATACGTTTGACGCGATCGGGTCTTCCAGCTACTGGTTCATAATGTCGCAGAATATTTGTACAACTACGGGCAGAGATCCCTGGTTGCCACTTGATGGGTGCCACATCTTTGAGAATTCGCATATCAGCATCAACAAACACACAAGCATCGTAAAGAGATAAAGCTTTGGCAATGACGTAGCGTTTATCGTGGTAACATGCTACACTCTGCTGATGGTGTTTAAAGACCAGTGCTTTAGAACACTGAGCAAAATCCTCTGGACAATCAGTGAGAATAACCAGCTGATTCGACGAAAATTTTTCTAAATCTGCTGCCAAATCCTTGGCAAGGTCACGATACTTTGCACCAATAGCTAAGGTGCAGAAACAAAATTGTTGTGCAGCGTCGTTACTCAAGTTTGGGGTGTGGATAAGGTGAGTGGATGGCATCATCGATTTTAACAAGCTCGTTATAAATCTAATTTGAAAAAAACCTCATGAGCTAAGAAAAATCGCCAGAGGAAACCAGGCGGAAGCAAGGGGCTAGATTCAGCATCTATAGGTAAATATTGGGAGCGGTAGGTTTCAATTGCCTGCTTCTTCTTGGATTGCACTGCATCAATGTTTAGTCGATGAGCACCTGCCAATTCCTCAAGCTTCAGATCGCGGAACAGTAAAGATTTCCAGTGTAACCAAATAGCGTACTGCCATAAATCCACCTTGACTCCTGCTGCTGCAATTGCAGCAACAACGAGTTCATAAGTCATCTCATGGTCTGTACTTCGATCTTTGTTGTGAGTGACGTACACTTCTTTCGGTTGGAAAACACGCAGCAACTGCGCCATTTCCTCAATGGTCTGCTGTCGTTCAGTTTCCGTCATCCGGTACAGTGCGCCATCACGTTTATTCAACTCGTGAATATTTCTCGACTCAACACCCAGGATATTCAAAGCAGTCAGTGCTTCTTGTCTGCGAATTTGAACAATTTCCTCACGGGTAATCTTAGGATGATCTGTATGGGAACCTCCACCATCCGTGACAAAAACAACCGAAACTGGTATACCTTGTTCTCTCTTCAGCGCAATTATGCCACCACAGCCCAACGTTTCATCATCTTGGTGAGGCGCAAAGAACATTGCCGATTTCTGGCTAAAATCTAGCTTTTGACTGCCTCGATACAGAAGCCAGTAGAACTGTAGCTTAATCTGAAGATCTCGCAAGCGGTAGTTAAACAGCCACCACTTGTTGTGTAACCCAACCTTTAAACGCCGAAGAAGATACTGTATGTTCATGGTCAAAAGTATTAATTGTAACATCTTATTATCAATTTAAACGATCTTGACTCCGGAACAATACGGGAAATCAGCTAATAATTTGATACAATCTATTGCTTTTTAGGTGCGAAGTATATGTCAATAAGGTTCAGTTAGAATCGTCACTCCCTGAAGATCCCCCCAACCCCCGCCAGTCGCCTACGGAGGGAAACCCTCCAAAGAGCGCTAACCCCCCTTAAAAAGGGGGGCCTTTTTCCCCCCTTTTTAAGCTATCCATTACCCGCATCTTTCTTAACAAAGAGACAACATA
>CAZZVG010001336.1:0-2063 GCA_964657295.1 Iningainema sp.
CTGGGAGATTTACGCTGCCTATATAGACTTCAAAACAGGAAATGAGGAGGAGCCTCAATCTAATGAAAGATTTCATACTATCTGTGAATTGTTACAACGCGCACTCTTAGAAGTGGAAATTGATATCAAAGAGAGATTGTTGCTGCTCCTGAAGCTACTTTACCCTACAGATAAGATTCAAGTGGCAGCGTTTAATCTTCGCTCTCACTCAGAGATCAACTTAGCACGGGGGTTAGAGATTTTAGAGCATAGCGTGAATTTACAGAGCAAATCTGTGTTGCTAAATATTTTGGATAGGCGATCGCCCCAAGAAAAACTGCAAAAACTTGTAGAAAAAAACATGGTTGAATACGAACACATGGCAGTAGGCGATCGCACCCGTAAGTTGCTGGCACAAGGTGATTTCCTCTCTGACTGGAGTTTTGCTTGCTGTTTTCATTTTGCACAAGTTGCCCGAATCCGACTGACAAGCGAACAAATTTTAACAAGTCTGCGTCATTCTACAGGCTTCGTCAGAGAAGCGGCGATCGCATACTTAAGTGTTGCTTCACATCGCATTCTCCTAGAACTCCTCCCCCAACTGCAAAACGATCCGCACCCTTTAGTTGCATATCAAGTTAAAGAGTTGCAAAAAATGAAAAACCCCACTAACCCCTAACCATGATGCTAACTAGTGTTGACCGTTTATTGTTTGTCCGACGAATCCCCATTTTTCAGGAATTACGGGATGATTTTATCGTCCGCCTGGCTTCAGTCATGGATGAAGTCTTGTTTCCGACTAATGAGATTATATTTAGACAAGGAGAGGAAGGGCGATCGCTCTACATTGTTGTCTCAGGTCGAGTTAAAATTTATATTAACAATCAACAATTGGCAGTTTTCTCTCAAGGAGAATCCTTTGGTGAGATGGCAGTATTTGATGCCCAACCTCGTTCTGCTTCGGCAACAGCTTTAGAATCTTGTAAATGTTTGGAGCTAACGCAAGAACAACTCTACAATGCGATTGAAGAAACTCCTGAGATCGCTGTAAATATTATTGGAGTCTTGTCTCGTCGTCTGCGGGAACTGAATGACAAAATTAATGCGATTGGTATAACCAATTAAACCGGTGTAGGGTGGGCAGTGCAAGAGCTTGACACAATGTTGTCATAGTTCTAGATAAATTTCAGGCACGTCCGGTTCATTAGCAATGCTTTGAGGACTGTACCCTCAATCAACTGGTAGGCATTCTCCAGCACCTATCGACCAATTTTAATATGGAATCTCTGTATTATTGATCAAAATTGAGTCATAAAAATTGTTTTACCAAAAGATTTTGCTGTATTTCAACCTACTGTTAGACATCAACTAGATTTGTTTGGGCGACTATTAGTAGGTATCGTCGGGAGTTTTTTTTGCATTGTCTTTTTTCCCATATTGGGCGCTTATATAGCTCATGGCACAGGAATTCTCTTGGGCTTCATCTGTGCAGTAATTATGGGAATTTACCTATTTCGGATGCTACGATATCGGGGTTGAGAATCGTCAATGCGATCAGTTACGCTCTATGAATGCCATCAGTGATGTGATCGCTTCGGTTGACGTTTGTTAGTTGTGTATCTCCGGGAGGTGGTAGCTTCATTCCAACCCTTGCTTAACGCGATCGCGGCCATAAACGAATCACCAGCCAAGTAAACGCGCCTGCTATCACCGCTACACTGATACTGTATATTAGTGGAATGAAGATATTTAAATAGGTTACGTCAATTTGAGAATGGGCGAGAGTAGATCTAATAGGCTCATTGCGAAAGTTTTTCAGCTCGTCCTTTAAATTTATAACCAGAGAACCTGTAGCCAATCCTACACCGACAATGGCAACAGTGTTTTGGAAGGTGCGATCGCGTACAGCCTGGTCAACTTCAACGCGGCTACGAAGTGTATTAATTGAAATATCTAACCACTTAGAACTCATCTCCATATGCTCATAGTCTTTTGTTATTTGTAGCAAATATTTATCTGTCACTAAGTCACTAAATCCTTCTAAAAAATTCAGTTCGCTTTCTCCCTCTGCTTGTTTTCCAATT
>CAZZVG010001337.1:0-2056 GCA_964657295.1 Iningainema sp.
GGGTTAAATGCTCACTTTGTTTTGATTTCAACACATATCTCACTCATGTTTTTCTGGACTACAAAATTTTTTAACTCCTCCATCAAAAGTTCTGTATTCTAACAATTATAAGATTTATACTTGTCCATTGCCAATACTTAAATATTTCTAGATTTTCAATTTTTTTCTACTTTTTATGCATTGGCTGATGTTGAAGATTTTTGGTAACGCACCACTGATCGCCTTTTTCCTATTGGTGTCGAATTAACAGGTTAAAGTCTAGAGAGGGTATACCCTTTATCAAGGTTCCCATACACTGAAAGGCTTTAATATCTATCAATAGGGGGAAAATAAGTATTCCTTCTTCAGGAATCAGAGGAAAAATCCGGAGAAAAAACTAATATTGATTGATTTTATCCGCTGAATGACATAAGAGGAAACTTATCAAGTATTATGTCTTAAGACAGTATTGGTAAATACATTTTTAGGTAAACGAAGCCGATAGTTAGAGTTGAGTTAACAAGGTTAATATTGACCAACAAGGCTCTCTCAAAAATATCTATCTATAAATTTAGAAACCATATTATGTATATGAATGGCTTAATACCTCTATTAGTTGCTGAACCTGGTAGCTCGTATAGTCTTGGTATACCGGGGACAACCGGAAATCAGTGGATTGAAGTCCTCGTAGATTGTCCGGGTAACACAGATCTCTATGTTTATCGATTGCCAGAGCAGTTAGAAGTAAAACCAGGTGATATTTTAAGTGTGCCATTTGGTCCGCAAATGTTAGGAGGGATAGCTATTCGTTTACTAACACAACCCCCAGTGGATATACCTCGGTCGAAAATCCGAGATGTAGAAGATGTCGTTAGTGAAGGATTTTTCCCAACGACCTACTGGGAACTGTTAAATCAAGTCGCAGCATACTACTATACACCTTTAATTCAAGTTATACGTGTCGCTTTGCCGCCAGGTTTGCTAGGAAGATCACAGCGTCGAATTCGGCTTGTAAAGGGAGAGAGGGAGAGAGGGAGAGGGGGAGAAGAAATTCCATCGGTAATCTTAGGGCAGCAATTCGCGAAGGACATACCTTTCCTAAGTCCTGTAGCGCGGCAGATTCTGGAACTATTAAGCGCCCAAGCAGATGGAGACTATAGCTTTAGCTACCTGCAAAAACAAGTGAAAGCGGCTTACCGGGGACTGAGAGAGTTGCAGCAACGTGGTTTGGTAGAAAGTTACTTAGAACCTCCACGACAGCCTCGAGCAAAGCAACAAAAAGCAGCAATTCTGATCGGCAGTGCTTTCGATCCCGATTTAACGACTCGTCAGCGAGAAATTTTAGAAATCCTGCGACAACGGGGTGGTGAGTTATGGCAAAGTGAATTGTTGCAAATTTGTCATGCCAGTACCTCCACGCTCAAGACGTTAGAGAAAAAAGGCTACATAGTCATTCAGGAACGAGAAGTATTACGCACAGCTTCCGGAGCGCAATCTGATGTGCTGATGGGACAACAAGTAAAATCCCTGACAAAATTTCAATTGCAAGCTTTGGAGAATATTACTCAACTTAATGGATATGCTAAAGTACTGTTGCATGGGGTAACAGGTTCTGGAAAAACCGAAGTTTATTTGCAAGCGATCGCACCTCTACTGACACAGGGAAAGTCAGCCCTCGTTTTGGTACCGGAAATTGGACTCACACCCCAACTGACAGATCGTTTTCACTCACGTTTTGGCAATAAAGTCAGCGTTTACCATAGTGCCCTCTCAGATGGCGAACGTTACGATACTTGGCGACAAATGTTGACAGGAGATCCCCAAGTTGTCATCGGTACGCGAAGTGCCATTTTCTCACCTTTGTCAAACTTGGGATTAATCATATTAGATGAAGAACACGATAGCAGCTTTAAACAAGATTCCCCAATCCCTACATACAACGCCCGTACTGTGGCTCAATGGCGTGCAGAATTAGAAAATTGCCCCTTGATTTTAGGTTCAGCAACTCCCTCCCTAGAAAGTTGGTTAAGTGTCAACCGTCAGGATACACAAGACACAAATAATGACTCTCCCTCTC
>CAZZVG010001338.1:0-2051 GCA_964657295.1 Iningainema sp.
TGTTGCATGGTTTATTTGCCAGCAAGGAGCAGTGGAACACCATGATGTGTCGGCTATCTGAGGTGGGCTATCGGGCGATCGCCCCAGATTTACCGGGCTATGGCAACAGTAACGGTTTTACTTTGAGAGACTATGCTCTGGAGAACCAAACAACACTCCTACATGAGTTGATGGAGAAACTGGGTATTAAGTCTTTTGATCTAGCGGGTAGCTCGATGGGAGGAGCGATCGCTCAACTGTATGCTCAAAGTTACCCAAACCAGGTGCGTAGCCTCGCCTTTATCGGTTCACCGTTGGGCATTGTTGATTGGGCAAACAGTGTCAAAGAAGCAATCTTACTCGGCATTAACCCCTTTATTCCAGTTACCAAAGAACAGTTTGCTCTAGAGATTAGCCTGCTTTTCTTCACTCCTCCCACGATTCCTGATTCTGTCATAGCAGAGAAAGTCAACGATTACATTACTCGCAACCGACATTACCAGCTTTCCTTGGGACATTGTAAATCCCTATGATGACATTCTCTGTCAGGGTGTACCAACTCGGCTTCCTACTTTCATTATTTGGGGCAAGGAGGACAAGATTTACGACATTAGTGGGGCTAATCGACTGCAAGAGTGTATTGCTGGTGCAAGAGCGATCCAGTTGCCCAAAGCAGGACATTTACTGCTGATGGAAAATGCAGATGAGGTAGCTTCAAAATATGTGGGGTTTTTGCAAACCACCAGAGGATTTTAAAGAAATTCAATTGAAGAAGGCAGCTATGCTGCAGGATCTGAGGGCACGTGCGCTATGTGCCGGGGAATCCGTTGAGTTCTCTTATAAGCTTGGGTGTAGCGTTATTCAATTAGATGGAATTCCAGAACACTTGACTCCAACGCTGAAAACTCAGAAAACGAAGTTGGGGGCATGAGTTAGGACGCTGCAACTAATAGCGCTTTGTGTCCCATTAAAAATTCTTTTATCTTCTCCATAACTTTCGTATTTTGGCTGGGAACACAACTGCTATAAAGGAGAATTGCAGCGAATACCTATGAAAATTCAAAATAAATTATTAGACAATATCATACTCAACTCTTCAGTAATTATTTTATTATTCCAGCATATAGCTTTACCTATACAATAGGCTTCGTTAAGGTTTTCTTCTAGTTGCATAACCCTAGAGACTAGTAAAACATTAATACTATACAACTGCTTAACTAAGCTAAAATAAAATCTTTGAGTTCTTCTCCACTCATCTATCTCTTCTAGTCCAGAAACATTACAATAATCTTGAACAAAATAGACTAAGTAATCGAATTCAGTCAAAATGTCTAACGTATCCTCTGGATGTTTTATTGATGGATATGTTTTCCGCGAATTTTCATTGGATTTTAGTTCCGTTATTTCTTGGTTTAAATTTTTAATTTCTCCAATAAGTTCTTGTATTTGTGCCATTTCAATCTGTGGATTAGATTGCGAGTGTAAATTTTAATATTGTCTTTTAAGGATAATACAGATTGTTTCAAATCACGGTTATCACAATTCAAAGAATCAATACTAGCTTCTTTTTTTCTAAGCCGTTCTTCAAAATCTTGTATGACTTTATCTAGTTTTAGCTTCTCTTGTGTCGATTGATTCAAGATTGTGTCTTTATTTTGAAGTTCTTTGTTTAAATCTGCTATGAATTGCTTAGATTCACTTAGCTGTTTATTCAAATTTATTATGAGATCTGATTTTTGAGAAAGTTGATTCCGCAAACTGTCTAATTCATGATTATCATTGGAATTAATCTGATGGCGTTGTAAGGTTATTAAGTTCGCTTTCTTTCTTGAAAATTTCACTTTTTAAATGACTTATATCATTTCTTTGAGAGGCATTTTGAGATTCCAATTGATTATTTTTCTGCAGGAGTGACTTATTATCTTTCAACGCTTCATCTCGTTCTTTAACTAATAACTGCGTTGTTTGAAGAACCAACTCCCAAGTAGCGTACTCTAAATCCTCACGACCAACAGCACCACCAAGTTCTTGAATTAATGCTTTTTTATTGGCTTCTAATTCTTTTTTGTTGG
>CAZZVG010001339.1:0-2048 GCA_964657295.1 Iningainema sp.
TGGGTGTAGTATGGCTCAAAATCCTGATACTTCAATTCCCAGGCAGGAGAAATGCCGCCTTTGTGAATCACCTGCTCAAAATCTCGCTCTCGTAACCGTAGTAACGCTGCTCCGTACAGTTTGGTATTTCCGCCCACCCAGTAGCCCGTCTGCGGACGAAAAGCCTTGCCCTCTTTGTCGTACCAGTGTTCGTCAGCGTGATAGCGCTCCTTTTGGTAAACCTCTTTGGCACTCCAGTTTTCTTTTTCTCTGGGGAGAAACTCACCTCTCTCCAGCACTAAAATTTTCTTCCCTGTGTGTGCCAGTCGATATGCCAGTGTTCCGCCGCCTGCTCCGGTACCAATAATAATGATGTCGTAGTGTTCATTCATCTAAAAAACTCCGATACGTATGGAAACCGCACAGTTTCAACTTGCGCCTGTTATACGAACGCTCATTTTAATGAGCGTCAAACGACACGCCACGAACTATAAGCGAGAAACTTACAATCATCAGGAATAACATTTTGAGTAAGTCGTTTACCAGTTTTAAGGCTGTGCAAACTGATTGTCTTTCTTACTGGATCTTTCTTGGTAGGCGATTCGGTCCAACCACACACATAGCAAATTCCCAGGTTAAATTAGTTATTCTTAACAATACTTAATAGCTCTTATGATAGATTCCTGTACCTATGCTAAGACTCTAAGCTCAAAAATGTCGTCTATCTGGTCACTAACCCCTAGCTTATAGCTAGGGGCTTGAAAGAGGGAGATTAACCACCTTCCGCTCTTGAGTTAAAACAGTGTCTAGAGTATGGATTAACAATCCAAGTTGAACGACTTGAGCGTGGTAGCTCACAACACGTTACGTCAATCGGTGCCTCCCAAGCCCATAACCTCTGTAGTCGTCAACCTCGATGGGAAATATATACCTAGCAATAGGATTTATCGTATCGATGTTTGTTCCAGTAGTAGATCGCAATCAAAAACCTTTGATGCCCACCACCTCCAGTCGCGCACGTCGTTGGATAAAATCGGGTAAAGCAACAGGTTTTTTTAAGAAAGGTGTATTCTGCATTCGCCTTAACCTTGAACCATCAGACAGATTGATTCAACCTATAGCAGTAGGGATAGATCCTGGTTCAAAAAGGGAAGGATTTACAGTAAAATCCAAATCTCATACCTATTTGAACGTGCAAACTCATGCAGTGGATTGGGTTAAAGATCATGTAGAAACTCGTCGTAATATGCGGCGTGCCCGTAGATTTAGAAAAACACCATGTCGTCCAAATCGCCAAAACAGGCTTGTCAACAAGCAATGGTTGGCACCTTCAACCAAAGCCAGATGGCAATGGAAATTACGTATTTGCAAGTGGTTGACTTCAATGTATCCTGTCACTGTGTTTGTGGTAGAAGATATCAAAGCCAAGACTTGGAAAAACAGTAAAAAGTGGAATACGAGTTTTTCTCCTCTAGAGGTAGGCAAGCAATGGTTTTATACCGAGTTACGAGCTATAGCCATTCTAGAAACTCGCTCAGGTAATGACACTTATCAAATGCGGCAATCCTTAGGGCTGAAGAAGTCCAAAAATAAGTTATCGAATAAATTCGACGCACATTGTGTTGATTCGTGGGTTCTAGCTAATTGGTATGTTGAAGGACACTCTCAACCTGACAATACTGATCTGATTGAAATTATTCCATTGGAATTCCATCGCCGTCAACTTCACCGCTTGCAACATCAAGCGGGACATATTAGATCCCGTTATGGTGGAACTATTAGTGCTGGTTTTAAACGTGGTTCACTAGTTAAGCATCCAAAACATGGAATCTGCTACGTGGGGGGTTGGCTTGATTCGCCCACAAAGAAAGATCCACAAAGAAAAACAATTAGTTTGCACAATTTCCAGACTGGCAAACGACTGACTCAAAATGCTACACCATTCGATTGTCAGCATCTTGCTTATAACTCATGGCGAGTAATTTGACGCTCATTAAAATGAGCGTTTGTTGTTTCATCCGTGGTTTAAAAACGCACGGTTTCCACACATATCGGAGTTTTTTAGATGA
>CAZZVG010001340.1:0-2040 GCA_964657295.1 Iningainema sp.
AAGGCTTTCTACGCACGATGAAATAAGTTTGCCCTGGTTTCAGAAGTCATTTTTATCCACTTAGCGAATCAATTCGACTTGATAGGAAGATTGCAGAGGTTGCCAAGCCTTATCAGCTGTTAAAACGGGTATTTTCAACACTTGCCCTAGCGCCAGACACGCTCTATCGCCCAGTGACAAACCAAGATGCTTGGTGAGAGATACTAAATCAGCCGCGATGAAAGCGTGCTCGGGCGTAAAAGCATGAATTTCCGCTACCAGAGAGACGACACTATCTTTTGCCTCTGCGGCGGTCATCCCCCCGCGTTGTAAGACAGCAGCGGCTTCGGATGCATTCACCGCCGACATCAGGTAATTCGGTGCATACTTCTCCACCTCTTTTGCCCCTGACTCGCTGCGGATAAGGGCTAAGAGCGCCGAGGCATCAAGAATGACTGTTTTCACGCTTTGCCTCTTCCCGGCGCATGAGCGAAAGTTCATCGGTTAAGCAGACATCTGGGGGAATGGCTTGTTTGGCAAGTGCCCGAATGCGATTTAGTTGTTGATGATACGTCATCAACTGGATTGTTCCCTGATCATCTTCGCGCAGGATAACGTCATCGCCTACCTTGAGCGCCAACTTTTCTCTTAAATGGATGGGTATAACAATTCTGCCACCTGCAGTTATTTTGGTTCTGTAATCCATAAAGACAATGTATAAGAAGTGGTGGTTGTTTGCCAGAAAAACATGTAGTGATAAAATGACATTATAAACTAAATTGTCATTTTGCACACGCCACTTAAAATTGATGAATTGCGTCGCCTTTGGCTCTAGGGCATTGATAGTCTAAGCAATTTGTCGAGCCAACGCCACAAATATTTATGCTTGCCACCTGTAAAATCTCTTCCACTTGCAGTCATTTCTTATGTACAAAGTTTTCTGTACATAAGAAATGACTGCTTTGACGAGACGAAAACGCAGATTTACTTTGTGTAAACTTCATATAGTATGCGTAGTGTGTTCTTTATCTTTCTTTGAGCATTTTGAGGCACCTGCCGGCAAAAGCAGGATTTTGGTTGCGGCGATCGCTTTTTCGGGTGGGTTCCCCGGCTCACCACGTTTGCAGATAGTGCGTGGTGCCGATCGTCCTAGGGCTTTATCAACTGTCAACCTCACGTGAATATGACCATTTTTTTTTGACTATGGTTATAATTAATTTAAACTACTGTTTAGCTAAAGTAAAGGTTATATGCAAATTGCAGCGGGACAGTTTAAGGCACAATGCCTGCAACTGATGGATCAAGTACAGCAGAGTCGGGAGGAGATTGTGATTACCAAACACGGTAAACCTGTAGCCAAGTTAGTGCCGATCGCGGAATCAGCAACTCAATCTATATTCGGCTACTTAAGGGGCACAGTAGAAGTTGTTGGCGATATCGTCTCTCCCATAGAGGAAGATTGGCAGGCAAATAGCTAGTGCCACAACCAATTCTCGTACTAGACACGCACGTTTGGATTTGGTCAATGAATGGGGAGATCGAGCGTCTTTCTGCTCAGAGCCGTATGGCAATCGAGCAAGCAAGCGCCACAGGTAGCTTGGGAGTCGTAGCCATTTCAGTTTGGGAGGTAGGAATGTTAGAGTCCAAAGGGCGGATTCGGTTTGCTGAGCCTTGTTTGGACTGGGTGCGGAAAGCTCTCACGGCTCCAGGGCTGCGTCTCCTACCACTGACTCCAGAGATTGCAATTGAAACTTCGCGTCTGCCAGGAGTTTTACATAGAGATCCGGCTGATCGGATGTTGGCCGCAACAGCACGGATTTTAGGAGGAGTACTCGTTACTCATGACCATCTATTGTTGGAGTATGGTAACCAAGGATTTGTATCTGTCCTACAGGCTTGAAGACAGCACAAACCGCCCCGCCCGATCTGATTTTGCTCGATATTATGATGCCTGGGATGAATGGTTATGAAGTTTGTCAACACCTAAAGGCTTCGGAGTAAACCCGTGACCGAACAAGGCAAAAGTTAAAAGTTAAAAGGCAAAAGAAAGAAAAGGAAAAA
>CAZZVG010001341.1:0-2037 GCA_964657295.1 Iningainema sp.
TTTCCAGTCCTTTGTGATAGTTTAGCACAAAACTCAGTTGCATTATCCCAACTTATTTTTTCAACTGGTCTTTTTGCTCCTTTGAAACTAGAGGGATTGTTACCCATGACTGCCTGATACTGCTCCTGGGTTACAGTATACTTCCCCAGAAAAAAGGGCTGAATGGTAACAGTGTGCTGTGGACCTTCAGATGAATATCGGTCCTTCTCCCCTGGTGGCGAACCCATGAGAAACTTTCCCCCTGGAATTTCTACCATTTCCAAAGTGATGCCGTTGCCCAAATTTTCTGTAAAGAAATCTGCCTGACTGGGACGGCGATTGGTGATATTTCCCCGCTCATCGACAGTGACAACTTCAAATTGAACGGTTTGCAGAACCACGGATTGTGGCAAGAAACCCGGCTTCTCAGAGACGCCGGGTTTCTGTTGTTTTGAATTATTTTGCAGCAGACCTCCGATCATTGCCAAACCTAACCCAGCACTTCCCCAACCCAGATATTGAATGACCAGTCGCCGTGATGGATTCTTTGGTTTTATTTGTTCAGGAATAGGCAAACTTATACCAGCAACTTTGATTTCGTTTCCTTTCCCAAGGACTTTGCCCAGATCATTTTTTGCGGCTTCCAAATTGCCACTAGCAAAGTTTGCCATACCACGAGCGTAAATCAAAAGCGGCTGGAATTCTTCCCATCCACCCAGTGGTTCTGCCAATGTTTCCACCAAAGATGCTAATCGAATCAGATCCGTCCTATCCTGTTGATAGGCACTTCCAAGAGCCAACGTGGCATACAATCCACATCGTGGAAAACCAGGACAACATTCTGAGTTTGCCACCACTGATAAACTCGTTCCACGATTTCTAAGGGTGAATTTTGCCGCTTTAGACCAACACGACCACCGAGTTCCCGCCAGAGAGTGTTAACATCGATTCTGCGCCCTATACGATGGAGTTCCACTGGCAGCACCTTACTCGTCGTACCGTCGTCAATATGCTGCGTCACTATACGATTCAATAACCAACGCTGACCATAGTCTGGCGAACCGTGAATCAGAAAAGCTCCTATTGATTGAGCTTTAATAAATTTTATAAATGAAAGTACCTGCTCTCGGTAGCCTAATTTCAATAAGGCACGATATAAATCTAGACTAAATACTGCTATATCTGAATTTTCAATCTGCTGCTTTATCCGACTAAGTTCAGCTTCGGCTTCCTCAATGTCATTTTCTAGCTGGAATATCTTTGAAGGATCTGTCTCAAATATCTTTGCTCTACGGAGGTGCAGTATCTTTTTGTCTAGCAGATCGCACAGTTCTTGTAGTCCCGATCGTTGGTTCATGTAAATCTTGACACAGAAGGCATCAATGAGTTTCTTGCTATGAATGATGTCTAACGATAAGCCCTGACGCTCGTTCCGACGCCGGAGTACCGGCTACCGCTTCGCTAACGCTAACGGGTTCGCAGTCGCCTAGGTCGGGCTAACCCTCCTCATGCGCGCTGCCTCACCGCTACGCATCTACGTAGTACCTACTCAACTTCGTTTAGCTACAATGGCAAAACACCATTTTACAGATTTATCAAAAAATAAATTGTGCCGTAGGACAAGTATCTTGCCTGTCATGGGCAGGCGTCTCCCCTGCCCTACTAGCCAAGTTTTCCATAGAATGATGTTCTAATATTATTTTAGAGCGCTTTTCAATTGATAGAAATACACATCTACTGTCTAGAGGCGGGCAATGCCCACCGCAATACATTTCAGTTAAGGTTTTGATGCAATACTGAAGATCCCTCCTAGCCCCCCTTAACACCAAGCGTATTGTCTTATAACCCAATACGCTTGCCGCTCAGATAATTTACAAGAGCGTTAACCTATAATTTTTTGTTCAGCCCCTTTGATGAATTATGAGAATCGGCACTCATTTTTATAAGAAATATTAACCACACTAGGGAGCAAACTCCCGGAAATTTACCTTGAAGAATAATGTTTCTTGGCTTCTCAGTCTGAAGATAGATGCTAAAAATAGGTTTTTTACTAGATGG
>CAZZVG010001342.1:0-2032 GCA_964657295.1 Iningainema sp.
GTCGATCGCTTGGCTTAGCTTGGGTTTATTTAATGACGAGTGAAGCCGTTAGCCGATTAGGGGGTGTGTTCCTACCTAATGGCTGGTGGAGTGGGACTGCTGATCCGGCTTCATGAGTAGTTATGAGTAGTAGAGAGGCGCTGTGGCGCGTCTTTAATCAGAGTTATAAATTAATAATTCTAAGTTATAGATTTTTATACTCACTCTTGTCACCTGTTTTTATTCCCCTGACTTAATTTATCACTCCGTTGCCTCCTTGATCGCGTGTTGCTGTTTTCTGTTCATTAATTCAGGTTTTTTTCCAAATGCGAACCGGCTGTTGGCTGCACTTGATACATCGGGAGTTTAGGAGAAGCTTCTGCAGCTTTGGGAATCGGAACCACCGGGTTATTAATAGCCACCATAAGTGGTGAACCAGTAGCAGGCTTTGATGCCGTTTGTGGCTGTTTTATTGGTTCTGTGGTTGTTTGCTCATAAGCCAGTTGAGGTATCCGTCCTTCACCATTGATGATTAACCCAGACACAGCACCAATCGCACAAGCGGCGATCGCCACACCTCCAAACATCCACCCTGTGATGGAACGGTGGTGCAAACGTTTCATTACCTGCTGGACTGTTTCTTCTACTGGCTGCTGTGGCTCTGGCACTGGAAGACTCCGCAAGCCTTGCCTGATCTTTATCTGTCGAGCATACAAGCTTTGAACGGTTGGGTCATTTGCCAACCATTCTTCAACTTGCTTTCGTTCAGCAGCCGTTACCTCACCGTCGAGGTAAGCACTTAGTAACTCGTAGCCATCGCGCTTCATCATACGCATAGCACCCGTTGATTCATTGGTATGCTTATCATTCCTTTCTAGCAAATTTTTAGAGAGTTGCAAGTAGGAACTGTTATCAAACTGAGAATCAGTGTTCATCTTAACATTATTACCAATTCCTACTTGAGTACACACAGTGGATCAGCCGGGAAAATCAATTTTTCTCCTAATAGCACAATAACTTGGCATTTTCTTTAAAATTTAATGAATTTCTCAACTTTGCTACAGATTAAAGAATTAATACTGTAATTTAGCTATCTAGATAATTTTGCAGCTGAGCTTGCAATCTGGCTCTAGCTCTGGCTATTCTCGACTTCACCGTTCCCAAAGAAACTCCAGTAATTTCGGCAATTTCTTCATATGCCATACCTTCGATTTCTCTGAGAACAATAGTAGTGCGGAAAACCTCTGGCAAATCAGCGATCGCCAGACGCAGTTGCTCGTAAAACTCACGAGTGGTCAGTTCCTCCTCAGGTCCTGGGGTATCTCCTGCAATCTCCCAATCCATTTCGCCGTCGTCTACCGAACGCGGAGCGTCAAGCGACAAGGGACTCACAACCCGCTTGCGTTTGCGTAACTCATCGTAAAACAAGTTGGTCGCAATACGACTTAACCAGCCCCGGAACTTTGCTGGTTCTTGTAACCGATTGATATTCCGATAAACTCGAATCCAAACTTCCTGAGCCAAATCAGCTCGATCAGCCCAATCCGGAGCCAAATGATATAAAACTCTATCGACTTGAGATTGATAGCGTCGCAGTAGTTCCGCAAAAGCAACACGATCTGGTCGCAAGCCAGCTTGACAGCGCAAAATCAGGTCGTGATTGGAGAGTTTGTCAACTTGTACCGAAGCTTCTGGAAGCCTTGTTTCAACAGTTGACCAGGATACAGTAATCGATTGACTCATAGATCGTACTGGCTTTAAAACATCCCTATCAATTAGACCTGCTAATGGGTGAAATGTTTCTTTCAATAGTGCCGGATTCACGACTGGAACACTTCATTCGCCCATGAGCGCCTAGCAATAACACGGATTTTGTGATGTACAGTTATGCTACTCAGAAAAACTGACTACTCATCCTTGCCAAAACACTCATAATTTGCTATACACATTTTGCTAAGTTTTTACAAAGGAGTGAGGACAATACGGTTCGGTTAAGGAATTTATTTGTTGAGGCAGGCAGGGGGGGCAGGGGAAGTAGAGAGGCAGGGGGGGA
>CAZZVG010001343.1:0-2013 GCA_964657295.1 Iningainema sp.
ACTTTTGACTTGGAGCGTTCGCGCAGCGTCTCCCCTTGGGAGAAGCGACTGACTTGCCTATGTATGTGATTAAATAACTAGTGTTGCTTTGCAAAATTTAAATAAATGGGGAGTTGTGAGTCAGGAATTCATCTTCGCATCCCCCCTCTCGCTCACTCCCCACTCTGTGTCTACATATACTGTGTTAGAGTTTTAATTAAAGTTGTCTTTGGAACTGCACCGACAACCGTATCTACTTGCCTACCGCCCTTAAACACCATCAAGGTGGGAATGCTACGGATTCCGTAACGGCTAGCAATAGTCGGATTTTCATCAGTATTTAGCTTCACCACTTTCACTTGTCCAACGTATTCATTCGCCACCTCATCTACCACAGGAGCTACCATGCGACAGGGGCCACACCAAGGTGCCCAAAAATCTACTAATACGGGAACTTCGCTCTCGAGAACTTCTTGGTTAAATGTGGCTTCTGTCACGGCTGTAATTGATGACATACTCGCCCTCCTCATATAATGTTCTATATTTCGATATAATCGAATAAATAAAATATAATCTATTCTATGAGATAATGCAAGTATGAAATTCCTCTATCACCCAGACCGAAAACATATATCTTTAGCGGGAGTGCTATATGCCATGGGCGATCCTGTGCGGTTAGAGATGGTGCGGCGGCTGGCTACCATTGGGGAACACTGCTGTGCCGATTTTGATTTTGCGATCGCCAAGTCCACCATGTCAAATCACTTCAAGATTTTGCGAGAGACGGGTGTGATCTCGACTCGTAAGGAAGGAACACTACATATTAATATATTACGGCAAGAAGATTTAGATGCGCTATTTCCAGGTTTGCTAGATGCTGTATTGCGATCGGCTCAACCATTGATCTGTAGAGAAAAAGAACACATCAACTAGAACACATAAATCCAAAGCTCAAGGAAGGTGTTCGCTTTTGGCGTTTTCCCCGACGCTTGTCGCCAGATGCTCTACGGGTAGGGGAGATAAAGATTTTGTAATGCATTAGAAAAATATCAACTAACATGGTAGGTTGAAATTGCTACATGATTCGCTCAGGGGAAATTCTACCAAAAAAAATACTGAGTGAAACTTAAATTACATGCTGCGAAAAATAATTGTAGGGGCGATCGCTGTCGGGGCAATGGGATTCTCTGCAACTTCAGCAAAAGCTGCTGTAGTGAAAAAAATTGTTTACGGAAATCCATCTTATTTGATATTTGGTGAAACGATTGAAGATGAAGGCTATGATTACTCTTTTGGCTTCGACGACAGTCTTGATAATGGCAAAAGCTTCAATACTTCTTATTCTACCGATGCAAAAAATAACTTCATTTCAAGTTTGGTAAACCCCACGACGCAAGATTTCAATAGCTTTGCATCTGGAGAAGTTACATCTTTACCTTTAAATTTTGGTGACGCGGGGACAGCAGATTTTAAAGGGAAGGGGGTTTTATCTAAAAATAACAATTTTTACCCTCAAAATAATTCTCAAATTTTGGAAATAGGAAATCGTACAGATTACGAATTTGTACCGGGTTCTACATTTAATGAATTTGATTTTTCTAAACCTATTAGTGCTATTGGTTTCTCTATTTATCCGGGGACTGATAGCGCTTGGAGTCCAACTAATTTAGAGTTGACTAAACTAGATGGCACAACTAAGCAAATTTCCTTTCCTGCTCAGTCTTATAATGGACTTCCTGAAAAAGTTTATTTTGATGTTACTGCTCAAAATCTATCTGAGCAGTTCAGCAAAATCAGATTCCTTGGTGAATCAAGCCGTATTCAGGGATTTGCTTTAGAGGGGATCACTGCTGCTGGCTTTGACCAAGTTAAGAAGCCAACCCCAGTACCAGAACCTACGACTATACTAGGTTCATCGATGGCGATCGCGTTTGGTGTGGTTCTGCGAAGAAAGTTTAAAAAGTAATGCAAATGCGAGGACTTAGTACAGCATTTCATAAATCCGTGACGAATTGAACCATTTGCTGGCGAGGC
>CAZZVG010001344.1:0-2002 GCA_964657295.1 Iningainema sp.
ACGCTCGTTCTTATCTAAAATTTTTAATCAGCAAGTGGCAACCTCAGCCATCTTTACCTGAAGCTTTAGAACAGTATGACTTAGTTTTTGTTGTTTTGGATTTGGCAAAGGGTTGGATATTGGAAGCGATATGTCGAGAGATAGCAACCTATTTTCCTGGTAAATATTGCTTCCATTATTCAGAATCTTCTCTTCCTCCATCTAAAGCTTACTTTTTCGCACACTATTCTTTCCTACCAGTCTGTCTAAAACTAAATCCATCTCTTTGGGAAAGTAAGAGATTCGTTTTTCACACACATCCGCGATCGGATATTGGTATCAGTGACGATGAACTCATATACGCACTCAATAAAGCGACTAAGGTGATATGTATGTGTTCGCAGTTTGCTAATCTTCTGATTTCCCAAGGAGTGAACTCTCAAAAAGTGACTTACATGTTGGGAGCAGCAGATTCTGACATTTTCCAACCGCATCAACGTCAAAATGGTGCTATAGGTTTTTGTACAGCTTTTTATTACCGCAAAGAACCAGAGCGCATTTTTAATATCATTAAGATGATGCCTCATAGAAAGTTTATTCTGCTTGGCAAAGGATGGGACAAATACGAGAAATTTCTCGAAATGAAGGCTTTGCCAAACTTTGTTTATATTGAAGCTCCCTACTCAGATTATCCCAAATATTATGCTTCAATGGATGTTTTTGTTTCTTCTGCTAAGTTAGAAGGAGGCCCAATTCCGTTGGTGGAGGCGATGATGTGCAATGTCGTTCCCGTAGCCAGCAAAACAGGATTTAGTCCAGATATAATCGTTCACGGTGAGAATGGATTTTTGTTTGATGTTGATAGTGCGATCGCTGAAATATGTGAACTCATTGAAAAGGCTTTTCAATTAGAAACAGATGTGAGAAAAACAGTAGAGCATTTAACGTGGAGAAATTTTTCTCTGGAATTTCAAAAACTTTTAAATTAGTCGGAGTTTAAATTATAATTTGCCTTCTGCTAGATAACGGGTTGCTTGACAGAATACAGTATATTGTCTAATAAGATTACATTGGTCAAAAATTTGATTGATTAATAATGAAAGTTACTTTAGTCGTCAGTGATCTAAGTGGTGGCGGTAGTGTTCGTGCCTTCTTGCTAGCACAAGTGCTGAAGAAGCTTAATTACATAGTAGAAATTGTTGGCTTCCTTTTTGGTAAGGAACTGTATGCAATTCCTCCTCATGGAATCAATATTGTTTCTATTCCTGGTAAAAACTATCCGGATTTTTTGAGTTCTAGTCGGCAACTTTTACAAAAAATAGATGGTGATATTATTTATGCGGTAAAACCTAAGCCGACAAGTTTTGGATTGTCTCTACTCAAGAAATTTAGTAGCCGTCGTCCTTTACTTTTAGATATGGATGATTGGGAACTCAGTTGGCATGGAGGATTTGATTGGAATTATCGTCCTAAAATTAAGCAATTTGCACGGGATATTTTAAAGAAGGATGGAGCATTAAGATTTCCGGATCATCCTCTTTATCTCCAGTGGATGGAGAAATTAGTACACCAAGCTGATGCAGTGACGATAGATACTCAGTTTCTTAAAGAACGCTTTGGTGGTGTTTATTTGCCGAATGGCAAAGATACCGCTTTATTTAACCCCGATAAGTACGATCCTCAAGTCAGCCGCGAACGTTATAATCTTTCCGGGTATCGAGTACTCATGTTTCCAGGCGCACCACGACCTCATAAAGGGGTTGAAGATGTGTTAATGGCGTTAGATAAGTTAAATCAATCAGATTTAAGACTTGTGATTGTTGGTGGGAGTCCTTATGATGACTATGACGATCGCTTGATTGAAAAATGGGGACGTTGGATTATCAAGTTGCCAAAGTCTCCTGTAGAAGTTATGCCTGAGATTGTAGCTGCCGCACACGTTGTGGTTGTTCCTCAAAGAGATACGGTGATTGCTCGCGCTCAATTTCCTTTAAAGTTGACAGATGGCATGGCAATGGCTAAA
>CAZZVG010001345.1:0-1989 GCA_964657295.1 Iningainema sp.
TTTCCAGACAAAAATACCTCGAGGTTTTATGTCTACCTATATTTACTACAAATCTGACACCTATCAGCAGGACGATTTTAAATAAGTAGGGGCGGGTTTAATAGAAAGAACGTTCAACTAGATGCAGTATCTCGTTAAACCCGCCCCTACTCCTCAATCTAATTTCAAGCCAAAGCTGGGACAAAACTCTCCAGATGCGAGTATAAGGGGAAGCGATCGCACAACGCCGCTACCCGTCGCCGACAATCTTCGGCCACTTCGGAAGAGTCGGGATTTAAGAGGCGATCGCCAATAATATTCCCAATCTCTGTAAATTCCGTCGCGCCCATACCCCTTGTCGTCATTGCTGGGGAACCCAACCTCAAACCACTGGTAACAAATGGCGACTCTGGATCGAAGGGAACCGTGTTTTTGTTAGCCGTAATATGGATTTCACTGACTAATTGATCTGCAAGTTTACCTGTCATGCCAATAGACCGTAAATCTACGAGCATTAAATGATTATCTGTGCCATTTGAGACTATTTTCAAGCCTCTGTTTTGCAATTGAGTTGCTAAGGCACGAGCATTCTCAATAACTTGGGCAGAATAGACTTTGAACTCAGGCTTCAAAGCTTCCCCAAAAGCCACTGCTTTACCAGCAATGACATGTTCCAAAGGTCCCCCTTGAGTACCGGGAAAAACAGATTTGTCCAGTTTCTTTCCTAACTCAGCATCGCGAGTCAAGATTAAACCACCCCTTGGACCACGTAGAGTTTTATGTGTAGTTGTCGTCACTACATCACAATAGGGAATAGGATCGGGATGAAGACCACTGGCAACCAAACCAGCAATATGGGCGATATCTGCTAGCAAATAGGCACCAACTTCATCAGCTATATTGCGAAACTTTTCAAAGTCAATCACACGAGAATAAGCCGAATAACCGCAAATCAGCAGCTTAGGACGCTCCCTCAGCGCCTGCTCCCGAATTTGGTTATAGTCGAGTTCCTCTGTTTCTCGACTGACGCCGTAATGACAAACCTGAAACCACTTACCGGAAACGTTTACAGGTGAACCGTGGGTAAGATGTCCCCCATGAGATAAATCCATCCCCATGATTTTGTCTCCTGGTTGCAGGAGGGTGAGAAACACGGCAAAATTTGCCTGTGCGCCTGCATGAGGTTGTACGTTGGCACTGGCGGCACCAAATAGTTGCTTGGCTCGGTCGATCGCTATCTGCTCAATTCGATCTATAAACTCGCAGCCACCATAGTAACGTTTACCAGGCAACCCCTCAGCATATTTATTAGTCAATACCGAACCTTGAGCAGCCAAAACAGCCGCCGAGGTGAAGTTTTCACTGGCGATCAATTCCAAGTGGTTGCGTTGGCGCTGGAGTTCAAGGTTGATTAACTCCGCAACAGCAGGATCGGATGATGTTAAAAAGTCAGAATGAGTCAGAGTCACTTCAAAAATCCTTACAGAAATGTACAAAGTTGTCGGTCATTGTACTGTCCTTAGTCATTTATCGTTTGCTCTTGACAAATAACAAATAATTAACGACTAGTTAAATTTATTTACCCCGACTTACCTAATATATTAGATATATTAGGCACAAGCTCTATTCCTGAGTGAAGTATGAGCCGTAGCCGCAAGTAGGGATGTTTGGGATGATCGCTCTCACTGTTGATTCTTAACAAGAATCGTATTTAACAGCGAACGGCAATTAAAAAGATCCCCCATCTAAAACATGGGAGACGAGGATTATAGGAGGAATTTGATGCTAGTCATTGTTATGGAAGACCAAATCCTTACCCCAAGGCAAGTTTGCCAATCTTGTGTACTTGCTGACGGCAAAGGGCAACCCCGATGGCGTCAGGGTAAACTGCGCTGCGGTTGGGCTATTCACAAACTCACAGAACAGCAACCAGAGCAGTATGAATGTATGATGGGTTTCCGGATTGCCAATGTTGAATAGCAATTAGCTATTTAATTTTGTTAATAGAGG
>CAZZVG010001346.1:0-1978 GCA_964657295.1 Iningainema sp.
GGTCTGTACTACCAATATCTACATGCACTGCAACGATTTCATCGGCAATAGTGCGTGCATATTCCAAAGCGTCTGCCGTTCCTCGGTTGAGTTGTCCGACAATCACCACAGCAGGGTGAGTGACCACTGTTGGTTTAGGTCTAGGAATATAACCTCTAGGCGGCATTCCGTCAAGACTGAGACGTTCCGCTACATGTATGTAGTGACGATGAATGGCTAAAAATAAACTCACTATCAGAGGAATTGCGACTGCAACCACCCAAGCGCCTGCAAGGAACTTTGTCTGTAGAATCACTAGCAGAACAAGCCCTGTTGTCATACTTCCCAAGCCATTCATTGCCGCTCTTGCTTGCCAACCCGGTGAACGTTCTTTGAACCAGTGGCGTACCATCCCGCCTTGAGAGAGGGTAAAGGAAGTAAACACACCTACAGCATAGAGCGAAATCAGCCTGTCCACACTGCCGTTGAAGATAACGATCAAAGCACCACCGAACACGCTGAGCAACATAATCCCGTTGGAGTAGACTAAACGCTCGCCTAAGAGTGCTAATTGCCGGGGCAAAAATCCATCTTGGGCTAAAAGCGAGGAAAGTCTAGGAAAGTCCGCATAGCTGGTATTGGCTGCCAATAGTAAAATCAACAGCGTGGCAATTTGGATAAAGTTGTAAAATAGACCATTGCCTAAGACATTGTGACTCAACTGAGAAATGACGGTTTCTTTTGCGTTGGGAACAATTTGATAAACATTGGCTAAGTGAGTGATGCCGAGAAACATTAAACCCAGAATCAAGCCCATGTAAAGCATGGTGACGCGGGCGTTTTTCCATTCTGGGGGTTTAAAAGCTGGAACGCCATTCGATATTGCTTCTATCCCTGTGAGGGCTGCACATCCCTGAGAAAATGCCCGCAAAATCAAAAATAGACCTAGTGGTTCTGCGGCTGGGATGATCGGAGGAATGGCATGAATTTGTCCGGTAGCCTGTTTGTAGAAACCCACAGCAATCATAATAAAAACGCTGACAATAAAGGCATAAGTAGGAATCATAAAAATTTTGCCTGATTCCTTTACACCTCTTAAATTTGCCAGCATTATTAAGATAATAAACAGCAAGCAGAGTTCTACTGAGAAATGTCGCAACGGTTGCAACACTGGTATAGAAGTGAGGTTATCTACGCCAGAGGCAATACTAACTGTTACCGTTAGCACGTAGTCAATCATCAGCGCCGCACCAGCTGCTAAACCTGGATAAATCCCCAAGTTATCTTTAGCAACGATGTAAGCTCCACCGCCACTGGGATAGGCGCGGATTGTTTGTTGGTAGGATAGGGTAATGATCAGTAGCAGCAAAGAGATTGCCAAAGCAATCCAAATAGATCCACCAATAACAGCTCCACCTGCCAGCACTAAAACTTTGAGAATTTCTTCTGTAGCATATGCTACGGAGGAAAGAGCATCAGAAGAAAGAACCGCCAAAGCAGCAGCTTTGCCCAACCGTTCTTCACTATGAGCACTTGTTGGCAGTGTGCGACCTAGTAAAAACTGCTTTATTCGAGGGTAAAAGGACATACAAAGTCCACTAAGCAAGGGTTTTTACTCCCTGCTCAGTGGGATAGTAGTTAACCACAGAGCAAGGAATATAGCAATTTTGGCAGATTCTCAACCAATTAACCTAAAAATTTATTTGAGTTATCTTATTACTTAGATAGCCTAATATTTTACGTGCCAAATAATACCTAAAAGTGGTAATAACTCGGCTTTTCTTAGCCCGTAATGCTGTCTTTAAAAACAAGACTGTTTGATTTAGTCAAAAACTCTACCACCAATTACGTGGTACCAAAGCGGGAATAATGACGGTTGTGAAAACACCTTGATGACACTCTTCAAATTCGCTAACAAATTTGATAAAACATTAGCCACGAACAGTCAACATTGCAATTTTGCCAGATTCTTAAATTTTATAGCAGCGGTAGCTGAATA
>CAZZVG010001347.1:0-1961 GCA_964657295.1 Iningainema sp.
GCAACACAGTTTAAGCCTACTCCTCCTGCTATGCAGAGATTAGGGCTTTGTGTTTCTTCGTGAAGATGATAGGCCAAATTTAGCAGGATGTCTTCAGTTAATTGCTGTAATGTTGCAGCAATATCATGATGCCTGGAATCAATGGGATCGCCTGGACGCCGTTGCGGACCTAGTAGTTTTTCCAGACTTGTAAACGTGTCTGAGCGAAAGCAAGTAATGCTGTTGTCGATGAAAAACAGCTTATTCTCAAGATGAACAATCTGTTCAAAGGCTGCTTTGTACCTTTTTGGATCGCCATATGCAGCAAGACCCATTAGTTTACAAGCATCATATTCACTGAAACCTAGAAACTCACAAATCTTCTCCCAAAGAAAACCCAAGCTATTTGGATAACAAATGCTCTTGATTTCATGGAGTTTATTTCCCTGACCATGATAAAGCGTTGTTGATTCAAATTCGCCAATGCCGTCCACCACAAGTACAGCACTTTCATCAAAAGGACTAACAAAAAAGGCACTTGCAGCATGGCATAAGTGGTGATCGATCCAATGAAATTTATTGGTGAGATCCACGCCAGCTAAAAGACTAAGCGCTCGTGGAATTTGCATCAGGTTATCAAAGAAAGCGTTTTCACCCTCCTCACTTCCCCAATTACCAGCGACTGGGACAACAGCATCAATATAAGATTTATTGATTAAGCGCTTGTCAGGGGATAACGCATAACCAATTAGATCGATATCTTGCCAATTTATCCCAGTATCATTCAGACAGTGTTGAATAGACTGAATAGGTAACTCGTGAGGATTGTCGATTCTTGCAGGCTTCCCATGTTTGATTCGATTAAGCCGTTCTTCTTCAACAGCAAAAACTATTTTGCCTTCTCGAATTAAGCAAATGGATGACTCATGATACGCAGAATTGATGCCTAAGATAATGGATGACATTGTAAGTTCACTCTATTGGAAATACAGTTACAGAAATACAAAAAATCTGAAGTATTTAACGAAAGTATTAAAACTTTCTTTCTATATTCTTATTGGGATAAGCAAAATGAATTTATGCAAAATTCAGTTTCATTCTTGTAAAACAGCTATTTATTAGGCGTGATTAGTCACTGATACTTATACGTATTCGCAGACCACGGGGACAGCCTGGATATCAGGGAAAAACCCAGAAAGACTTTGGTCTAGTAGACCGAGTTTTTATCTCACTACTGACTAGTGCAATGAAGCGAAAATATAGCAACTAAGGACACTGATGAGTCAAGCAAATTCTGTAAAAGTGCTACTCATTCAGTCTCCTCTCAATGCCGACGGAGTTAGCTGACGGACTAGGACTGAGAGATATCCTTCTCTGTTGAGAGATTAGCCCCAAAAAGTGGTTTCTCCGCTCCAAATATACCAAAACTTAAATTCTGTTTAAGGTGTTATCAATTGGATTAAGCTGACTTTTTTCATCTGAATTTTACGTTAACATTATTTTTTTCCTTTGTCAATTAATTGGAGCCAAGTTAAACCATATAAACAAAGTGTTTAGATAAAAATATATAGCTAAATATAAATGCAGGGTAAACGGTAACTTCTCAATAAGCGCTGGTAAAGCGCATAGACTACAATGCTTTTGAAGTTAAGGGCGAACTCGGTCACCCGATCCGTCAAGGCACTTATTTAGAGCTATTGCCAACTCCGGTTCATAATTTGAAAGTCACTACAAAATGGCTGAATGAGGAAGTTTTTCAGCGCTACCTTAGTACAAGGCCACAAAGACTGACGGACAATCGCAAGCGCATCGACAAATGTGGGCAAGGGTTTAGCATACCAAGCTGCTTGTCGTATCGAAAACTTCTGTGAACTCTGTAGTTGGTGTGCTACCAGAGTCACCAGTGAGAACAACCCTTAGATCTTGCACCACTGCCAGAAACCGGGTTTATTGCAAATCAATATGCCCACAGAAAATTGAGT
>CAZZVG010001348.1:0-1943 GCA_964657295.1 Iningainema sp.
GATTATCGTGAGTTACCAATAAAATAGAAGTTCCCTGTTCTTTAGCAAGGTGCTGCATCAATTCCACAACATCGCGTCCTGATTGTTTGTCTAAAGCGGCTGTAGGTTCGTCTGCTAATACAAGTGGCGGATGATTAACCAAGGCACGAGCGATCGCTATCCTTTGTTTTTGTCCACCAGAAAGATTTTCTGGATATTCATTAACTTTTTCTCCCAAACCGACCATTTTCAGCATAGATTCTGATTTTAAAATAGCTTCTTTGGAAGAAATATACTCATTTAATTCTACTGCCATTTGGACATTTTGCCGAGCGGTTAAAAACTCTAACAAGTTGTGAGCTTGGAAAATATAACCAATTTTGCGCCGGCTGTTCACTAATTTTTTCTGGTTAGCTCTATAGAGTTCTCTCCCTAAAAATTGCAAACTTCCCTCTTGTACAGAGCGTAAACCACCAATCAAGCTCAGTAATGTTGTTTTCCCAGATCCAGAAGGCCCAGTCATAATGACAATTTCTCCTGGATAAACTTCGAGGTTTATATCAAATAAAATTTGTTTTTTCAAACTCCCTTTACCATAGTAGTGATTGAGATGTTGAATAGTAACGACAGGTTCTCGACTAGTCATAAAGTTAAATTGAGTTTTAGTAGATAAGACTAACTTAAAAAATGTCAGCAGGATCGGCAGAACTTAATTTCCGTACAGCGATAGCACCAGAAATAAAGCACATGAGAATAGTTAAAATGAGTACCATAATAATGCGTCCAAAATTCATCGCAATTGGCAGAAGAGTGGCTTGTCTGGCTAATTGGTATAAAAATATAGCAAAAGATAACCCTGGCATATAACCTAAAAAGGCTAATATAAAGGATTCTTGTAAAATGACAACTAATAAGTAGTTTTGCGTGTAACCTATTGCTTTAAGAGTTGCGTACTCAGCTAAGTGATCTGCAACTTCCGTATAAAGGACCTGATAAACAATCACGGTTCCGACAATAAAACCCATGATGGTTCCTAAGGTGAAAATAAATCCAATCGCTGTACTACTTGCCCAAAAATTCCTCTCAAAATCAATATATTCTTGTTTGGTAAATACTCGAACATCATGAGGCAAATAATTCTTCAACATTTGCACAACGATGGATGCATCTGCTCCCGGTTTTAATCGAATCAGTCCAATATCAATCAATCCTTGCTGGCGACTGGAGAAGATCCGCAGAAAATTCACATCACTTGTAATTAAATTACCATCTGCTCCAAATGATGCACCTAAGGTAAATAGTCCTTTTACCTCAACTCGTCGCCTTCTCAGTTCTGTGGTTACACTTTTTCCTTGCTCAAAGTCAGCCACAATCGGACCATACTCTTTTCTGGAAGAACGGTCAAATAAAACGACATCCGGCAGTTGAAGTTTCGGTAAATTTTCTTGAATTCCAGCTAGATTTAAAGGATTAAACTCAGGATTGATTCCAATCACTAAGAGGTTGCGGGGGAGACCGGTTACTGGGTTTTTCCAGCTAGTGTAATCTATATATATGGGATGTACAGATTCCACCGTCGGTAAATCTAAAGCTTTATACAAACGCCTTTGCGAAAAGCTTTTCATTGTTAGTAAAGCAATAGATTGCGTGCTGATTAAAACAATGTCACCCCGCAAGCTACTATGTAAGCGAACGTTACTGAAATATAAAGAGTCTTGGAATCCTATCTGCATGAACATCAGAATGTCGGCAAAGGCAATTCCGGCAAGCGCCACAGCTAGGCGTGTTTTTTCCCGCTTCAGTTGTAGCCACGCGAGAGGGATTTTTTTGCCAAACGTGCCAAACATTTTTTAGATCTCCAAAATAGTTAATGGAAGACTGACTATTAGCTGTGATGTGTTATTCATTGATGTCAACAACTATCTTGGCGTAAGTTAAGCCTGCAACTTTTTGACTATCTTGTG
>CAZZVG010001349.1:0-1943 GCA_964657295.1 Iningainema sp.
GTTGTCATGACTAATGACTAATGTACGGGCGGGTTTATTAAACCCGCCCCTACTAATCTTGAAACCTTGGTGTCATGCAATAGGGACAATCTAGCCATTCCGGTTTTAATTCAGCTTGACAAGTCCGGCAGGTAAGACCGCTCTTGCGTTTGGCTTTTAACTCTGCTTCCAAACCTGTATCAGTGAAAGTTACCCGTTCGACTTCTTCTAAGGTGGTGTCGCCTTGACGCACTAAATCTATGCTGTAAGCTAATAAAGTTTTCATCCCCTCTTCTACGGCTACTTCTTTAATGCGTTCTGTTGGCGCTTCTTCGGTAATTAGAGTTTGTAAGCGTTCGGTGATTCGCATAACTTCATAAACACCACAACGTCCCTTGTAACCAACGCCATTACACTTAGGGCAAAGCTGGTTATTCGCTTTGGCATCTTGAATTTCCTCTAAACTAAGAGTGTTGGCTTTGTAGAAGGTAACTCCAACTTCAAGGTTCGCTGATAAACCATAGCGAGCTAGCTCCTCCTGAGTTGGAGTGTAGGCAACGCGACAGGTAGAACAAACACGCCGCACCAGACGCTGTGCCAACACACCAATCAGAGAACTGGAAATCATGAAAGCCTCAATGTCCATTTCTCCCAAACGAGCGATCGCTCCTGGGGCATCATTAGTATGTAAGGTTGTTAATACTAAGTGACCAGTTAAGGCTGCTTCAATGGCTGTTTTTGCTGTTTCCTTATCTCGCGTCTCACCCACTAAAAGCACATCTGGATCTTGCCGTAAGAAAGCCCGCAAAGCTGTAGAAAAATCCAGCCCTTTTTCCCGAATCACTTGCACTTGAGTAATCCCTGGTAAGCTGTACTCAATGGGATCTTCTACCGTACTGATATTGATTCCTGGAGAGTTCCGTTCTGCTAAAGCAGAATACAAGGATGTTGTTTTACCAGAACCAGTTGGTCCAGTTACCAGAATCAAACCAAAGGGACGGGCTACCATTTCTTGGACAATTTGTAAAGTCTCTGGATTGGTAATTAACTTATCCAATCCCAACTGGGTTGAAGAATTATCCAAAATCCGCAGTACCACCTTTTCCCCGTAGCGACTGGGTAAGGTATTAACGCGGAAGTCTACCTTACGTCCCTCAAATAATCGTCTGATCCGTCCGTCTTGGGGTAAACGCCGTTCGGCAATATCGAGGTTGGAGATAATTTTAAATCGAGCTGTAACGGCAGGGATAATTTTTTTAGGTAAAGGGTCAAAAGCCTCACGCAGCACGCCATCCTTGCGAAAGCGAATACGTAAGTTTTCTTCTTGAGGTTCAATGTGAATGTCAGAAACTCCTTCATGCAATGCTTTAGCAAGTATTCTGTTCACTAGATTGATCACAGGAGCATCTTCAGCACCCTTCATCGCTGCACCCAAGTCAGCGTCTGAGTCTTCAGGTGCTTCGTCTGTATTTAAGTTAAGACTTTCTAAATTTTCTAAATCTTGATTAATATCTGTAAATTTTTGTTGCTCTATATGTTTTTGCCGAACAGCTAGTTGATCCAAGTAATGGTTGATGATCTGCTGGTAGTCTTCGAGGGTAATCACCATGCGCTGTAGTGCCAAACCTTGTGGGCGCAAGATGCGATTTAGGTCATCCGTTGCCTCAAGATTATCAGGATCGACCATCGCCACTAATACTGAAGGCGGGTGAGGGTCTTCATTTTTCAACAATGGCACCAAATAATGACGACGACAGATATCGACTGGGATCAGAGTGTCAATCAGATGACTTACAGTGCTATTACCAACTTGGCTAACTTCTGGATCGAGGAATTCAACGCCGTAAAGTATTTTGAGTTCAAATAGCTGTTGTTTTTTGTGTTGCCTGAGCAACTCTGGCGATAGTTGTCGTCCTGAGATTGCCTCTAAGACTTCCGTCAGAGGAGTACCAAACTTGCGGCTT
>CAZZVG010001350.1:0-1935 GCA_964657295.1 Iningainema sp.
AGAATGTTTTTTCTATTAAACCCGCCCCTACGAGGAATACCAAATGGATTCTATAGTATGGGCGATCGCACTTGCTGAATTTGCGCTTGTGGAGTCTAGCAAAACAGTGACGTGTCCCAGTTTCCTTCCGGGACGCGATTCATTTTTCCCATACCAGTGAACGTGAGCTTGGGGAATTTGTTTTATTAAGGAGAGCTTCTTAAGGTAATCAACGCGAAGAATCTCACCCGATTGAGGGATTGAAATATTTTTGTAATTTTCGTATCCTAGTAAGTTAACCATAACTGCGCCTGCACAGTGCAAAGCTGGACTACCCAGAGACAATCCGCAAACTGCTCTCAGATGCTGCTCAAATTGAGAAGTTTCGCAGGCGTCTAGAGAGAAATGCCCGGAGTTATGGGTGCGAGGTGCAATTTCATTGACTAACAGCCGGCGATCGCTCGTGAGGAATAGCTCAATGCCAAAAACCCCC
The DNA here is from genome assembly GCA_964657295.1 of Iningainema sp. GTDB lineage: Bacteria > Cyanobacteriota > Cyanobacteriia > Cyanobacteriales > Nostocaceae > Rhizonema. Next base: position 473 of record CAZZVG010001350.1, read on the forward strand.
ACTGCTTCTAGACTGTTCAGCAGGGTGCGAGCAATATCTTCAATTTCTGCTGCTAGTTCTGGCGTAATCTCAGCAGGCACAATCACCCGCCGACAGACTTGTTCCTCTTGTTGAGTTTCTACCACTGGGTAGCAACAAACCTCTCCTTGTACAGAACGGGCGGCAATCACTGCCAGTTCCCTTTCAAAAGGGATAAATTCTTCTATTAAATAATCCTCTTGACAAAAAGCATCTTTTATGCCAGTGGACTCGAGCTTTTGCTTTAAAGAATCTTGCTCCTTGAAGATAAAAGTGCCTTGACCATCATAACCGTGGCGACGAGCTTTCAAAACGAGTGGAAAACCCAACTGAGAAGATGAGTGAAGGAGTTGGGAGGTAGGGAATCTGCCCCCAGGCTCTTCCAAGGCAAAAAACTTGGGGACAGGTAAACCTAAATTTTGTAAGTAACGGAGTTGATGATATTTATCTAAAAGCGGGGTTAAAGCTTCGAGTCGAGGGCGAAAGCGAACGCCAAGTTGAGCTAGGGGTGACAAAGCTTCTAAATTAACAAACTCATTTTCAAAGGTGATGACATCTGACTTTTCGGCTAAAAGGGCAGTGGCGATCGCATCGTCAATTGAGGCGAAGACAGTTTCAATAGCGATCGCCACAGCAGGGTCATCGGCGTTGGGAGTTTGCACCACCAATTCCACACCTAACTTCTTAGCAGCATCCCCCATCATCCATGCGAGTTGCCCGCCACCAATTATCCCAACACGCTTCATCGACATCCTAAAGAATCACGAGTTTCGACACCAGTTTGAGAATTCACACCACTAGCTTTTGCACACAACTCTTTAATTTGCAACCTATCCAAAACGGCATCAGTAAAATCTGCACCAGTAATATCGACATCAGTAAAGATGGTGCGGAGTAAAAGAGCTTCTGTGAGAACGGCATCGCTCAAATCAGAGCCAGTTAAGTTTACCTGATCCAGCATAGCATTGGTTAAATCAGCTTTGTGCAAATTAGCCTTAGTCATGATAGAACCACTGAGAACTGTGCCTCGTAAGTCAGTGCCCGTAAAATTAACCAATTCCATCTTCGCGTTAGACATTTCAGCTGCTTGCAAGCTTTGTCCAGAAAAATCGCTTCCTGTCAGATCCGCATTGCTAAATGATAGTGGGTGAGTCCAATCTGCTCTAGCTGGAGTTGCCCAGCAAAGTATAATAACCGATATCAGGAACGCTGTCAATCGCTGCCAAAACATATTGGGTCGCTCATCTTAAATCTAGTCGCTGTTTCTTAGCTTACAGCATTCACGCCGCAGATCCCCGACTTCAGGAGGAAGCAAAGCAATTGCCAATCGCGGATAGAATTAGAACAAACAGGTACACTGGCAAAAAATGAAATCATAGATATTACTACCACAATCGCCGTTTATAAGTTTTCGACCTTGAGTAGAGAGGAAGTAGAAGCTATGT
>CAZZVG010001351.1:0-1929 GCA_964657295.1 Iningainema sp.
GCCGTCCGGAATGCCTTGCCGAGGGGGTGAAGTCTGAGCAATCTTTGAAGTGGGAATTTCTGACCTTGGGGGGGTCAGTGGTCGCACAAAGGTAGGGTTTTCAGAAATGGGCAAAGTAGTTGGCGGATCGCCGTTGCGCCCATGTTCCACATCGACAGCAGCTTGCAAAGCACGCTTCAACTCGTTTACGGAAGCAAAGCGCTCATCAGGTGCTTTTTGTAAACACCTCATCACCACCGTCTCTAGTTCTGGCTGAAGCTGGGATAAGCCGGGTTGCGATCGCAATGGCTGCGGTGGCTTATAAGTATGAGCCGTTGCCCAAGAGATTCCGCTAATTTTGCGTGTATTCAAACCCAGACCAAACGGGTCGGTGCCGCAAAGCATTTCGTAGAGGATGATGCCCAAGCTGTAAATATCTGCACGCTCATCAATGTCTGTTGCGACTTCCAACTGCTCAGGTGCAGCATATTGAAAAGTGCCTAGGAACATATTTGTTAAGTTAGTATGTTCCGCAGCGTCTTCGCGGATTTTGGCTATACCAAAGTCTAGAATTTTCACCAGTTCTCCCAGAACTGTGGATACCAGAAAGATATTGTCCGGTTTCAGGTCACGATGAACCACCTTGATATGCTCGCTGGCTGTGGCATTGTTTCGCCACATAGTGACTCCTTGATGAGCCTCGCGCAGACCATCACATACTTGAGTGATAATGCTTACTGTCCGCTCCACCGATAGGCAACCTTCGCGCCGCAGCAGTTGTCCTAGACTCTGCCCACGCAGATACTCCATGACATAAAATGGATACCCCTCAGCACTCACCCCATAGTCGCTGACTTGTACGATGTGGTCGCTTTTGAGCGCCGCAGACACTGCTACCTCGCGTTCAAAACGCTTTCTCAGTTCCACTGAGGTTACCAAGGTGTCCTTGAGCAGCTTTAACGCTACCTGCTGACCAAGCAGGGTATCCATGGCAAGGAAAACATCTCCCATACCGCCCATCCCTATACGCTTGTCCAAGCGGTATCGTTGGCGCTCGTCAATCAATCTACCTATCCAAGGATCTGACTGAGAAGGGGATTTCATCTAGCAACCTTGTAAATTACCTAATCTTTTTTAGCAATTGATTGTCAGTAGGAGCTACAACAAGTATATTTATAATTGTACACAGTATTGTCAAAATTAAACTATAATAGACATTTGCAAAAACGATTTAGGAGATGATTTGTAAGTGCTTCTATGCGTTACATTATGGCTGGTGGGGAGTGTGCAGTCTACGATTATGAAATCTTTCCGCAATTATGCAACACTATAATATTTAATCAATATCATAATTTTACTTATATCTTGCGATTTATCCCTGTCTGCTGTATTGTATATAGGGTGCGTTACACTTCGCTAAGGCATCATGATTGGCGATTTTGATGCCGTACTCTCGGCTACGGAGCATCCTAAGCTGAAACTTTATTTACATACTTAATATTATTTGCGCCAACCTATTTACTGCACTTATCATAGATACACTGCTGCCAGGTTTGGAATTAACAGTTAAAGAAGTTTTTGAAGAAGCTGAATTGCTTTGAGATGAAACCTGACTTTGACACATTTTTACAACTCATAACCCAAAGTTAATAACACTTTTGCCTCTAAATCGGTCATTGTTTCTAGACTGAGTTTACCAAGTTTTGTTTTTAATCTTGTTTTATCAATGACCCGCAATTGGTAGCATAATGCTACAGAATCTTGGTCTAATCCCCCCTCGTTGACGGGAATTAGCAGACAAGTTGGCAAGGAAGCACGACGTAAATTACTAGTTAAAGGAATGGTGATGACAGTGGTTGAAAATTGAGAAATAATTTCATTCTGAAATACAATCACAGGTCGAGTACCTCCTTGTTCAGAACCTCTGGTGGGGTTCAAATCTGCCAGCCA
>CAZZVG010001352.1:0-1920 GCA_964657295.1 Iningainema sp.
AGACATGGTATTGAAGAGTAAAACAAAGAAATCCTCCTCCACCGTAAAGAACAAAAGACAGAGAAGAAATGGATGGTAGACCCAGGAAACCCTTCAAGTACCTGAGTTCCATCAATCACACACCGGTCCCCCACGTCAAAAGGATGCATAACAAAGAGGAAGACAATAGCCTCGAAGATAGTCTTCAAAGTGTTGCCCCAGACCAGTATCAGCAGAAGAATTTGTGACGATGCGCTAAGTAGGTTCTTCGTCCTTAGTCATTCCTCATTCGACAAATGATTAAGGACAATCAATACTAGTATTACTTCATGACTGCCGAGTTCATTTACCTTCACGGTTTTGCATCGAGTCCTAATTCTGCCAAAGCTAGGTATATAAGCGATCGCTTCGCCGAAAATCACATTGACCTAAAAATTCCCGATCTCAATGCTGGTGATTTTTATCACCTAACTATAACTCGTCAGCTTAATCAAGTTGTGTCAATGATTTCCGTCTATGGGGAAGAGAGCTTACCTTCCCCATTTCAGCCTGTCACGTTGATTGGCTCAAGTTTGGGGGGTTTGACAGCGACTCATCTAGGACAACAATACCAACAGGTGCAACGCCTTGTCCTGCTTGCACCTGCTTTCGGGTTTTTGTCTCATTGGTTACCTCAACTTGGAGATCAACAGCTTGCTCGTTGGTGGCAGGAAAAATATCTGATGGTTTACCACTACGGTTTTAGACAATCTCTTCCCCTAAGTTCCGATTTCATCACAGACGCAATTCAATATCAAGACGATGTGCTGCAACGTCCCGTACCTACCCTGATTTTACACGGACAATACGATGACGTCATTCCCATTACAGCTAGTCGGGAATTCGCCAAATCGCGTCCTTGGGTGGAACTCGTGGAACTGGACAGTGATCATAGTTTGGGAAATGTCCTGGCAGAAATTTGGCAGGCAATCCAACAGTTCTGTAAGATACAGTGAAGTTGTATAATGTACATTCTTCAGAAGAATGTCATTTGTGATTGGATTTCTCTGAAAATTAATTATGTGTTCGTCAAGACCGAAGGTTAGGGCGCTCTTGCCGTTCTCCCTGACATTATTTCTCTTGATGTCTATTAGTCATCAACAACTAATATGTTACCATTTATCCGCTCGGACTTAGCCCAGTTCACTGCTTACAATCCCCATCCCAACAACGATACTGCCCACCCAATTGAGTCATTACCCCAAGATCGCTTAAATGCGAATGAAAGTCCCTACGATTTACCACCTCAGTTAAAAGAAAAGTTGGCTTGGACTTATCAGCAGTTGATTGAGACAAACCGTTATCCTGATGGCGGACATGAAAAACTTAAAAGTGCGATCGCTCTTTACATCAATCAATCAGCAGCCCTTTCATCATCTCTTTTCACTACTGCTCATATTTCCGTTGGAAATGGTTCAGATGAACTCATCCGCTCATTATTAATCGCCAGTTGCTTGGGTGGAGAAGGCTCTGTTCTGGTGGCTAATCCCACTTTTTCTATGTATGGGATTTTGGCGCAAACTCTCGGCATTCCCGTGGTAGCGGTGGGTAGAAACGAAGAAAATTTTGAAATTGACTTACAAGCGGCACAATCAGCAATAGAACAAACTCAAAATCCGCCGATTCGCGTAATTTTCGTCGTTCATCCCAATTCTCCCACTGCCAATCCTTTAACGGCACAAGAGTTGGCATGGATGAGGAATCTGAGCAAGGATATTTTAGTCGTAATTGATGAAGCGTACTTTGAATTTAGTCAAGACACCATAGTTGGTGAATTATCACAACATCCTAATTGGGCCGTATTACGCACATTTTCTAAAGCTTTCCGCCTTTCGGCTCATCGCGTTGGCTATTGCATCGCCCATCCTGAGTTAACTGCCATCTTAGAAAAAGTTCGCTTAC
>CAZZVG010001353.1:0-1914 GCA_964657295.1 Iningainema sp.
CTTACGACTCAGATCACCGTAATGCTCAACTGTACAGACACTACAACTCAGCAGAATCAGGAGTGAAGCTACTTGATATTTTTACAAGGGGAGGTGCAGACGACTTGCTCATCGACTTAGATAGCCAACGCCCCCCACTGGCTTTGGTGGATTTGCCTGCTCAGTCAGGGGCATTTTTCGAGAACTTCGAGAAAGACTTAGGTGTATTTGACGCTGTAAAAGATTTGGGATATAGAGTCACTATGGCGAGTGTACTCTCGAGAGTGAAGGATTCAGTCAATATCCTGCGTGTTCTCCACGACTACTGTGAGGAGCGCGTGGATTATGTGGTGGTGAAAAATCTGTTTCATGGTGATGCTGAAAAGTTTGAACGGTACGACAATTCGGAGACTCGTACCAAACTTAAGTCATCTGGCGTGGTTGAGATTTTGATGCCCGACTTGTTTTTCAAACCATATGACTACATTGATGAGATGAACCTATCTTTTAGTGCAGTCGCAGAAAGCAAAGCTGATATTACCGTCAAATCTCGTGTTTCAGCTTGGCTGAAGGAATTCGAGCAAAATATGTTGGTTGGGGGTTCGTTATTAGGACTTGAAAATTTAGCTGCAGCAAGTATTGCTGCTTAATTTAATGAGTACAATTCCCAAGCGACTGGTGATGACGGCAGGCGACGCCAGAGTCGGTAAGTCCACTTCAGCCCGGTTGTTACTAGAGCTTTACTTAGAATATAAACTCAAATTACGAGCTTACTACACTGGCGAGCGCAATAAATTGTTCAGTTACGAACCGCTGTTAATAGTTAGTGAATTGCCATTGACGCGGGGTGGTGCTGACAAACTACTCGTAGATTTAGAAAGGTTTTCTCTTATTCAATTAGCTCTGTCTGACTTGCCAGGACAGAATATTCAGCAATTCAAACGGTTTGTAGAAGAAGTATTGCTGTGGAACGCGCTTCAAAGTTTGGGCTATCGTATTACTTTTGTACATCCGATTTCTGACCGCAGAGATTGCATTGAGTACCTACAGGAGCTTTTTGATGACTGTGGCGATAAAGTAGATTATGTGATAATTAAAAACCTTCTGTTTAATGATGAATTTCCCTACTTTGATGGCACTGATATCCAAAAGTGCATTCAAGAGTACGGAGGAGAAGAACTGTATTTAGGAGCGCTATGGAAAGGTACATACGAATTAGTGGAGGGGATGAATTATCCTTATAGCCTAGCTATGCAAAGTGAAGAAATAGATTTAATGAACCGTTCTCGTATTTTTAACTGGATGGAAGAGTTTCATCAACAAATAAAAAATAGTACAACCATTTCTGAAAAGTTGGGGTTCTCCCTACCCGTATCAGCAGATAATCTTCAACCACAGTTCTACGTTGATTTTTGAGAATAATTCAGGAGTCAGCTATGGTCAATTCTTTAGATACGACATTAGAAGGACGTTCCGACCATTTTAAACAAAAAGTTCTTGATGTAGTTCGTCGTTCTGGCATTAACACGAAAGATCCCTTATTTTTGGTTTTGAGTTCTCTTGGTAAGTTTGAGGTATTGATGGAAGAGATTCCAGACAAACTTGAGACTGTCGTAAAAACATGGACAATTGAAATAGATAACAAGCTTGATCAGGCATCAAGTGTAGCAATTGTTCAGCAAAAGAGTGCGATGTCCATTGCTGCCTCAGCTTTATTGAATTCGGGAGGGCAACAAAAATCAAGTATGATTTTCGGTTCCATGCTACCATTCGCCCTATTACTACCGGGTATTTTTGGTGTAGGTCTTTTAGTTGGTAGTATAATTCCTGCTTGGAGAGGTGGTGGTTTAACAGAGCCGATTCGCCTGACTTTTGAAGAGAAAGAAGCTTTGACTTGGGCTAAATCAAAAGATGGACAATTCGCCCGTCAGTTTA
>CAZZVG010001354.1:0-1897 GCA_964657295.1 Iningainema sp.
TTCAGGGGATAACCCTCACTTTATCTGGTTTTGGGCTTAACCGAACCGTATTGGGAAAGCCCCTACAACTGTGGTCTATTTACCTGAAAATTGCTGTAATGTAAAATACAGTAACTGCCCGATCGATACGTTCTTCTACGAATGACCGATTCCCTTTTTCCCGAACTGAACAGCTATGACGCTTTTCTAATGCTTTGTCATCATCGACCTGAAAATGGTGGAATTTCAGCCGGAATTTTCTGGAAAAATGAACTTTTATGTGTCAGCAGTGAACGCTATGCTGCGGCATCCTGATGATCAGCCCACCATCGGCATTATTCTTTGCAAGTCTAAAAACAAGACGGTTGCGGAACTTGCACTGCAAGGGATGACACAACCTATTGGCGTTTCCACACACAGGATAGGACAAGACGTTCCGGAACAGCTTAAAGGCATTCTGCCTACGGTGGAACAACTGGAGATCGAGCTAGATACGGCTGCTGCCGAACTTGAAAGACAGAAGCATAGCAGACCAGATACTTAAAAATCTTTTTTAGGGAACAGGCAGTACATGAGTATTATAGCGATCCTCCGCAGATTTGTGAAAATCTCGCCTGCTAAGATTCCCGACAACTTTTATGAAGTCGGGAATCTTAGATTCGCAGCCTAACTTCTACCACTTTCCCTTGATCCACAACTGCACACATGATGCACTCGCGCAGCAGGCGTTTTTTATCGATAGGGTTTTGTATACTTTTCCAAAAATCCCTGTTGCTGAATGCAGCTATAATTCTTTCTCGGCTAATGAGCATAGCTTGGTTGGTTCTTTCTCCATCAGAGAGTAACTCAGTCATTTGCAGGCGCACTCCCTCTTTGGCAGTCTCGATCGCAGGGTTGTTGCCAGGAATGGATTCAAGAGCTTGTAGTTGCGATCGCAATTCCACTAATTCTTGACTTTCTGTAACAGATATGCTAGTGTGTTCCCCCAGTACAGAAAGACGTTCTGCCTCCCTGACAAGAAACTCAATAATTTGCTCTTCTAAGTCCAAGTTGGTAATGGCAGTTTTATGCTGGCACATACCAGTTTTGAGGTAATATGTGCATTGGTAATATGATTTGAAAGAGCTATCTCGCCTGCATTGGTAGGTAGAAACCTTGACGAATTTAGCATTGCATTTTGCACAGAATATCAATCCTTGGAAGATATTCAGTTTTTGTGGATCGCCATCGCCCTGTGATGCCCATGAATTCTTCCGGTTACCACGGATAATGGTTTTAATCTCTTGGTGCTGTTGAAATGTAATTAATGTTTGCTCGTCGTGTGTATTCCAAAAAACGTTAATCTCGTCAAAAGACTTTTTGTTACCATTTTCCTTAACCGTGCCATAAGGAGTACCACCTGCCAGCACTGGATTAGTTAACCAATCGCGAATGCCAGTTGTCGTCCATCTCAATCCCGAATATGGGTAACGCAGCCCAGCATTAGACTTTTCGTCTACTTTTTTCTTTAATGTTTTTTGGGTGAGTGTATCATCTTCATCAATCGAGTAATCTCCCGATTTCCTCACATATTTTTCCGAACATTTTAAACCGATACCAAAGAACTCATTCAATCTCTTAGCTGTTTGCGTGCAGCTACCAACTTGATAAAAGGTTTTCAATATGAGTTGTGCAACTTCAACTACCGATAACTCTTGCTTGTGATCAATTAGACAAATACATGGGTTATTATTAAAAACGTATCTGTCATTTTCAATTTTGTAACCAAACGGTGCGGAAAAATGACTTTTCTGTTGTTTGCGCCGAAGTTCACGCTCCTTACGAATTCGCAAGCCCAGCATCTTCACCTCATGCTTGGCTACGTCTAAGCGAATATCAACCGTCAGCTCTCCCCCAACTGAATCTAAATCAAATGGAT
>CAZZVG010001355.1:0-1887 GCA_964657295.1 Iningainema sp.
AAAACGCCCAGGTGGGCAAAGGTCAAGCAGCCAGACTCACCAAATTCAGCCTCGTAATTCTCATTGGCGCTATCCGCGCATCACGCCAGTCTTCGTAATAGTCCCCATTGCCGTTAGACCAGCCTTTGTCAGTGAGCCAGAGGTAGCCAGAAAATACCTTGTTGATGCGGTAGGTGTAGCGTTCGCCTTGATCGTCTTGTGCGCAATACTCAATAGTGCAAGCTTCTACAACTTCTTCACATACTGCCCACTTAGGCAATGTCCCATGCTTGTAGTGCCAGCGTACATAGCTTTCTGCCCTTGGATAGGTGTCGAAATGCTTAAAGCATTCACCATTAACTCTAACCATCCAGGGCTGTGTTTCACCGTCGCTGTGGTCGTATTCGATTTTGGCAATCAGCTTGCCATCTATGCAGCAGTCGTGATTGTAAGATCCATCGGGGGAAGTGATTGTAAATTCTTGGGTTTGTGCAATCATTGATATATCCTTTGTTCGTTGATTGTGGACAAGGTAGGGCGATCGCACAAGTTTCCTAGGCAAGAGCGATCGCCTTTTTGATTGGGGATTTCTCCCAGACAACCGCACCCCATTTGATAGGGCAACATCTCGTCACTGCGGTTGTGGAAGCCGAATAGCTTTATTTATCTCGCCTCCGGCGCGTTCCCTCCGTTCGGTTCCCAGACATTGAGTCTTTGCTCTGGCGCGGGTTTTGCCTTTGCCCCTGCAAGTCCTGCTGGCTCTATTCGGCTTATAAATCTCAGGTTTCGGTCACTCACCGAGTAGGTCTTTAATATTACGCTGGCTCCCATCTCTGCGGGATTTGGTTCGTTTCCCTTGCCTCATAACTTAAGAATACTACCATTTAATGGTAGTGTCAACAGATGGCAGGTTACGTTTAATGATAGTTACCTATCAAAATAGAGAGGACTAATTAGCGCTACTTATCATTAGATGATAGTGCCATTAAATGAGAGTAAAATGAAGGAGAAGCGTTTAGGGATGCCAATGATCAATACCTTGAATGAGTTCTTGGCTACCAAGGGAGTAAATACTGCTTACAAGTTTCACAAGGAAACTGGCTTACCTCAAGCCACTGCTTATCGCTTGTTTAACAAGCGGGACGTATATCCCGACCAAAGAACTCAAGAAATAATCTGTCGGACATTTAATGCACAGCCAGGTGATTTCTTGCGATACCTACCAAATGAGCCAGAGCAAACTACTGTTGAAGAGAAAGTGAAAACAAAGAAAAATCACAGCAAAACTAGGCAAGCTAACAGTATACCTAAAGATGCTCTAGATACCACTTCAGAAAAAGAGGCGGCGTGACACCAAGGGCAAACCGACTGACTTTTGGCTAGAACATGGCAGTTTGCTGATCATGGACCCTGGTTGTCAGTCTACTCATCTGCACCAAGTCCCCAAAACCAAAAAGATGGTCGGTACACGACGAATTAATCTGACATTTCGTCCGCATGTAGGAGGTGGCAGATGAGTAGCATTGCCTCTACTGAGAAATTTTCTGTGCTAGTCATACTGCAGCAAGAATACCTAGATATTACAAATAACTTCTGTGCAGCCTAGCTGATTGAGTATTTCAGGCATTGGACAAAGTGGAAATTGAAAAATCACCGTACTCCTTGTGTTTACCAGCCCCTGACGAGAATTTATGCGCTCCCTGATGGGAGAACACAGCTTGCATATTATCCGGGGTGCGATCGCTTTGCTTGAAGAAATGGGTATCATCGCGCATGCAGAAGAATCCAGGGAATGGGCTAGACTTGACTTGGCAGTACAAACTGCACTTAGATGTATTGAATCAACTACTTGAACTTCGCAAGTGCAAAACCGAACCTTCGGAATTCAATGTAGAACCACACCGTAGA
>CAZZVG010001356.1:0-1864 GCA_964657295.1 Iningainema sp.
ATTTAACCATTAACCACCTCACAGATATTATAAGTATTTAAACGAACATAATATATATAAATTAGACAATTCAAAAACATGAATTTTTGGACAAAAGTTTCAAAAAAACAAACTCAGATCCTTTTAAAAGAACCAGGATGGACGTTGGACACGGAACTTACTGGTAAGGTTTCTGTATATGGCGGGATGATTTACCATCATTCTGATGGTAGAACTTTGGAAAATCTGGGGCTAGATGGGGGCACTCTCTTCAAATCGAGGGCAGAATGTATAAAATATATTGAAGCGTTTCAACAAGTTTTTGAAAAAGCCAAACTTGAAAGCTTACTATCTTACCGGATACCACAAGGGCAAAACTTTATTAACGAAGTGCCTGAGTTAATTAACCAACTCGCTGTACAATTAAAAATTCCTTATGAGGATCTCGATAAGAGTAAGAATAGTATGAACAGGGTGGAAAAATCTGTAAAACGAATTGGACGTAATAGATGTCTGCAACCTGACATTTTCGCACCACTAGTGGCATATGTTGGCGAGGTAATCAGACAGGCGACAGGTGGTCGATGGGCATTACGTATGCTGCGGTGAGTAGGGTAACGTAACCGCCACTGAAAAAGCCGCCATAAATACCGAGTATGAAAGTGACTATATAGCCTACAATTTCTGCTATTTGTGAAGGTATGACCTCTGCTGGAACTACTCCAGCATTCCGGTTGAAAATTGAGATGACTGTAACAACAATCATTGAGATAGAGATAATAACTGGCATCGATTTTGATGGCACTGGCAAGAAAACCTGCCTAGTAGGTGGTAAAGGCGTCATTGACGGACTATGAATACGAAGATCAATTCATGTCACACCCGCACCTATACCCCTCAAAAAAATTCTTAGTTCATCAAAGTCTCACCGAGTCGTAGATTTTGTGGCTGAGTACATTATTAATCAATATTAATAAATGCAATTTCCGGGGTGAGATACTAAATCTAATTATTGCGACTTCCTATACAAGTCTCTTGCTTGATTACAAAGAGGAGCAAAGTGACGTAGTTGTTTCGCTTGTGGGAGAACAGCTGACTCTTTCTGAGTCGGCTTTAGCTTTAGAACGCGAATGGAATTTCTACACTTCCTACGAGGTTTTATAAAACAAAATGTTTATTAAAAATTCATATATAGCAGTCCTAAATCCTTTGTGAGAAATAAGCTCCCCGACTTCTTGGACGAAGTCGGGGATCTAAGACACCCCTACACCGAGCCAAAGCGCTTTAACTGTAATGACGAAAACCTTTGCTACCATCGACGGGAATGAGGCTGTTGCCCGTGTTGCTTATCGCTTAAATGAAGTTATTGCTATTTATCCCATCACACCCTCTTCATCAATGAGTGAATGGGCTGACACTTGGTCATCTGAAGGCTACCCTAATTTGTGGGATACTGTTCCAAGTGTGATTCAGATGCAGAGTGAAGGTGGGGCGGCGGCGGCTGTTCATGGGGCGTTGCAAACAGGTTCTTTGACGACGACTTTCACGTCTTCTCAGGGGCTGTTGTTGATGATTCCCAACCTGTACAAAATTGCAGGTGAACTTACTAGCGCGGTGATTCACGTTGCTGCTCGCTCCCTAGCGACGCAAGCCTTATCAATTTTTGGTGATCACAGCGATGTCATGGCAGCGCGTGCGACTGGCTTTGCCCTACTGTGTTCAGCTTCTGTACAGGAAAGCCAAGACTTTGCCCTGATTGCTCAAGCGGCGACACTCAAGGCGCGAGTGCCTTTTATGCACTTCTTCGACGGCTTCCGCACCTCCCACGAAATTCAGAAAGTCCAACTGTTGGAAGATAGTGACTTAAAGGCACTGATTGATGACG
>CAZZVG010001357.1:0-1860 GCA_964657295.1 Iningainema sp.
TTTGAATGAGCGATCGCACGATTTCCCTCAACTGGCTTTCAGGAATGAGGCGATCGGTTTCGGTCTGGTCTGGTTTCCGGCTGGTTTTGTATGTGGTGGGTTTCTCCATCAGGCGACTTTTTTTATTTTCAAGATGACTGAAGGGTCGTTGTTCTGATCTAGAAATAGCGCAGGAGATACACCACCGTGATATTCGTCCAAAACAGCCTGGTTGTAGGCTACCAATGCCCGATGGACGTACTCTGTAAAGCTTATTCCTTGTCGTGATGCCAATATATCGCCACACTCTCTTGCCTCTATTGATGTGCAAAAAGAAGCGTGTTGCGGTAGTCTCGAGTTTCGTATACGCCTGTCTCGGGTATGTGCCATAGGGAACTTTTCAGACGACTTTTTTAAATTTACCTTGTCCCGCTCGCCGTGTCAATAATCGGCTGTCCCGATTCGGCAGTAAAATGTCTTTATGGTGTCTCAGCTACTTCCAATTTGATGGGAGATTGAGCATTTACTTTCCTTTGTGAGTTAAAATCACGTGGGCTTCAATGCATTAATTGTTTTATGAGCAGGACTTTATACACCGTCGAGGGATTGCAAAAATTAGCCAAAATCGCTAGAGATGCACGAGGGCAGATGAGTTACCGCGATTTTGCTGCGAAAACCAAGATTAGCAATGCAACTCTTGGTCGTATTGAGAACCTCGAAATTAAGGAACCGGAAATATCTACTCTGATTAAACTAAGCGTATTCACTCCCTACAATCTTGAAGAACTTATTGCTATTTGCCACAGCAAGGAAGAACCTGCCACTGTTCGTGAGTACAAGACGGTGGAAGATGTTTTACCTATGGTGAACGAACTGCCAGTTAGAGAGAAATTGAGATTAATCCAAATAGTAGCCGAGAGGATCGCCGACAACATCAACGATCATCCTTATTAATTACGTCTGACCGTACCTTTTCAATTTCTTCCTGGGCTTGCCTCACGCAGTTGCTGGCTTGCTGCCAGTCAGATCTAGTCCCCTCAATATGATTTGCCATTTCACTAAGAAAATCTTCGAGATCATAGCCGTTTTGTTTTAATACGGGAACCAGTTCTTGTATGAATTCGCCCAATGCTTTGTTTCGTAATTTTGTCAACCATTCCGACAGGTTTTGTTGATAAGTATTAGTATTCACTTAAATCATGGATATAAATTTCTTAAATAGTAGAATATTTACCCTGTATATTTAGACTATTAATCAAACGTTCCTTGAAAAGTTGTAGCTTAAACAACATATTAGCAGCGTGAAAGGTGACTTTTTCTCCTTTGTTCGGAGAAAAAAGAGTGATCACTCTTTTTGTGTGAGAAGGATCACAAATAAAGAGTGATGTGGTGTGGGGCATTAAACCTAGCAGGTACAGGATGGCTATGTGACGCTTATGTGATTGCGCTGAATGCAGTAAGTTGATTTTTGGCGATCGCTAACGCCTCTGCATCTGGCTTCCAGAAAAGCTGGTGCCCTTTGTGTGGAATTGGCTTGTTAAACGTTATGGGGTTTGAGCAATTCCATGCCCAGCGCCCAGGCTGCCACAAACCGAAAGCTTTTTCTATTGGTGAAACGGAAGCGATCACATCCTCGGTCATCAGCAAACAAGAATCAATCGTGACCATACCAATAATGGACCCTAAAGGGTATTCCTTAATTAATGCTAGGGATAAGCATATTTCTGCTGGCAAATTGCTGTAAATCATGTCGAGTTCTGCTGGCACGATTGGACGAGCAGCGGCATGAATCAAAATTTTGGCTGGTAGTCTCAATCTGGTGCCGACTGACCAACTACGAGTTTCAACTTGCTTGATTCCGAGAGCTAACAACGTTGCCCA
>CAZZVG010001358.1:0-1848 GCA_964657295.1 Iningainema sp.
TCTAAACTGGAAGTATAACTGAAATTTAGTTGTTAGCGGCTCATTATCCCAATACCGTCGGCACAAATGGTACAACAACTTACACCTATAACATCTGACACGAAGTATGATCTTATCTACCCCGAAAGCGACGGCAAACCATAAAAGCAAATAAAGATATCAATAATCCATGAATTTATTAAAACAGGTTCAGGCTAAGAAAACTCAAACTTTTACAGCAATCTTGTACTGGGAAGAAGATGTTTACGTAGCTGAATGCCCAGAGATAGGAACTGCAAGTCAAGGAGAGACGATAGAAGAAGCTATTGCTAATTTAAAGGAGGCTACTCAACTGTACTTGGAAGAGTTCCCGCTTCCTGAAACTGCACCTCGTCGGTTGCTTACCACATTTGAGGTGACTAGTGCCTAAGTTACCAAGAATACCTACTTCAACTGTCATTCGTGTTCTGGAACGCTTAGGCTTTGTTCAAGTAAGACAACGTGGAAGCCATGTCATTTTGAAGAAACAACTTGTGGATGAAAGCGAACAGCAAAAAGTGATTGAAGTGGGCTGTGTTGTACCACTGCATCGTAAGACAATAGCTGTTGGCACCCTAAAGAGTATTTTGAATCAAGCTGGAGTCTCAGTTGAAGAGTTTCTCGAAAATCTATAGCGACTACCCGTGCCCTTCGGGTTCACAGTCGCCTACGGCGGGAAACCCTCCTGCAGCGCTCACCCGATCGCAATGCTTACATGCTCAAATGAGAGAGGACTTACGAAACAAACTTCATTGACACCCCATTCATACAGTAACGTTTGCCCGTAGGTGCAGGACCATCATCAAATACATGACCTAGATGTCCACCACAGCGATGGCAATGCACTTCAACTCTGGTCATAAAAAGTGATTCATCTACAGATGTGCCAATGGCCCCATCAATAGATGCGTAAAAACTGGGCCAGCCTGTGCCACTGTCGAATTTAGTTTTAGATGTAAACAATGGCAGATTGCAAGCAGCACACACATAAGTACCTTTGGCATATTGCTTGTCGAGTGGGCTGCTGCCAGCAGGTTCAGTCCCATGTTGACGCAGCACGCTAAACTGTTCCGCCGTTAAAATCTTGCGCCATTCTTCGTCAGTTTTGGTGATTTCAAACTTATTTTTGGCAATTGCTATAACTTGCGATCTACCTGTTAAATATTGTGATAACCATGCAGTGCCGAGCATTGCGGCACCAGCCTGTAAAAAATACCGTTTTTTCATAATCCAGTTGCACTAATCGCCAACTACTAGTATGAGCGATGACCCTGAATCAGCCCTGATAGCATCATTAAAATTCGCTAAGAATCATTGACATAAATCCCATCAACTACTGATTTATTATCATGGATAGAAAAGTCTTAGACCAAAAGAAAGTTGAGGAAAAACTGGCTCAAGCTAGAGAAAGAGCATTATCTGCAAGTGACTTCCGTGCTATTCGCGCTTTTTATGATCTGGAATCTGATCAGGTTAGGGTTCTTCTATCCAATGGAATTGAATTCGGTTTTCCTTCATATCTGGGACAAAAGCTTGCAGGTGCCTCAAAACAGGACTTAGCTGAAGTGGAGTTAACACCATCGAGTGAGGGCTTACATTGGAAAAAACTAGATGTAGATCTTAGCATCCCTGCTCTAATGAGTGGAATTTTTGGAACAAAGCAATGGATGGCAGAAATAGGTAAAAAAGGTTGAAGCTCAACTACTGAAGGCGTTGTCCGAAGCGTCTCGACAAAATGGCAAAAAGGGCAGTCGTCCACGTAACGAAAAGGGAGTTAATTCCTAGTGACTAATTTACTTAATATTATTTGACTTTTGACTTTTGACTTTT
>CAZZVG010001359.1:0-1845 GCA_964657295.1 Iningainema sp.
GATCAAAGGTGGACATCAAACAGGTAAGAGTCCGTCAAATAAACAAAAGCATCAGCAAGGAGATGCACGTAGACAACAGGATCAGCAAAAAAATCCGGCATTCCAGGATGCTAAGAAGAAAGCAAGTACTAGTAAGTTGTCTAAAGGTACTATAGAGAAACTGAACAAGCAAAAGGAAGCCGACAAGAAAAAGAATGCCCAAGACAAAACGCAGAATCTAGCAAAAAAGCGAATGCCAGAACACGTTAAGGTTGCAAACACTTGAGGTTTCAACAGATTGCTGAGTGTGAAGTTTATCCGAACACACTCAGTAATTGCTATTTTTAGTATAAATATTTACCTATATCTTAATTGTTATTGATTTCTGCTTATTGAGATTAGATATCATTTGTGAGAGAAGAAGTTTCTGTAGGCGTAAATTAGCTTAAATTAGTGTTGTATTCGCCTTGCGGCAATTGCAAGCAAAACGTGTCACTTCTACAAGGTAGAGTTATGAAAGTTGGAACTGCATTCACAAGGCTGCTGGTAGACGATCTGGAAGCTTGTTTTTTGTTCTACCGAGATCTGATGGAATTTGAGGTCAAAATGTCCGATCTTGAAGCTGGATATGCTGAGTTTAAAGTTGGAGATCTAAAGCTGAGTTTGTTTCGACGCCAAGAAATGGCTGATATGATCCATAACTCTCATAAGCCACCTCATGCAGAATGTCAAGACCGTTTGGCATTAATTTTTACAGTAAATGATGTGGAAGCAGAATATGAACAATTAACACATAAAGGTGTTCATTTCACTGCTGCACCAATGAGCAATCCTTACTATGGACTTAAAAGTGCTTATTTACGAGATCCTGACGGCACTCTGATTGGACTATTCCAACAGTTAATGTAAGAAATAAATTAGCAACATCAAAAGGGAAAAGGCAACGCTATGGCTAAACCTGTAATCCTAACGGTTGACGATGATCCAGAAGTTTTGCAAGCTGTGTCGCGGGATCTGCGGCAGGAGTATGGCGATCGCTTTCGGATATTACGTGCCGAGTCTGGTGCGAGTGCATTGTCAGCATTGGAACAATTAAAACTCCGCAACCAGCCCGTGGCATTGTTTTTAGCAGATCAAAGAATGCCGCAAATGTCTGGCGTAGAGTTTTTGGAGCAAGCGCTGCAAATTTTTCCAGTGGCAAAACGCGCTTTGCTGACTGCCTATGCCGACACTGATGCAGCTATCCGCGCAATCAATACCACAAAAATTGATTACTACTTGATGAAGCCGTGGGATCCACCCCAAGAACGCTTGTACCCAGTGCTTAACGATTTACTCGATGACTGGCAAGCATCGGTTCACCCACCCTTTGAAGGTATTCGCCTGATTGGTAACCG
The DNA here is from genome assembly GCA_964657295.1 of Iningainema sp. Lineage (GTDB taxonomy): Bacteria > Cyanobacteriota > Cyanobacteriia > Cyanobacteriales > Nostocaceae > Rhizonema. The sequence continues at coordinate 1,377 of CAZZVG010001359.1, forward strand.
TTGGTCTCCTCATTCTCATGAAGCTAAAGATTTCCTGGGGCGAAATCAAGTCCCCTATCAGTGGATGGATATCGAGTTATCAGAAGAAGCTCGACAGTTAGTCGCATATGCTAAGTGTGACCAATTACACTTGCCCTTGATTCTGTTTGAAGATGATTCCAACCTCATGCAGCCCACTAATATGCAAATTGCTGAGAAAATTGGGTTGAAAACTCAGGCTGAGAAGCCATTTTATGATTTAATTATCGTCGGTGGCGGTCCGGCTGGGTTAGCTGCTGCTGTATACGGAGCATCAGAAGGGCTACGCACGGTGTTGATTGAACGAGAAGCCCCAGGCGGTCAAGCCGGCACTAGCTCTCGTATCGAAAATTACCTTGGTTTTCCCAGTGGTTTAAGTGGTGCAGATCTAGCACGTCGGGCAGTTACACAAGCTAAACGTTTTGGAGTCGAAATTCTCACTCCCCAAGAA
>CAZZVG010001360.1:0-1512 GCA_964657295.1 Iningainema sp.
TTATAAATGATGAATTATGAAATTTTTCCTCATTCATCATCTCGCTAGCTCACCAACGCACTGGCTCCCAATGACAAATGACTATTTGATTGGACAATTTGAGTCACTTCGTGGGGGTATGCCACCGTTAGGATCGCAAAGGACAAGCCGCACACCTGACGCGATCGCCGCGAATAGAGTCTGTAAAGCATAATCTGGAATGTGGGTTGTAGCCATCCAACCAGTATTTCGCATCGTAATATAACATGATGCTCTTGACTGCGAAGATAATCAATGGTATAATATACCATTACCAAATTTTATTCTCAAGTAGTTTTCAAACCTTGTGTTACATGTAAATCCCAGGACTTGCCAAAAATTGTTAATCAGGGTGTGCCAGCAGCAAGAATTGCTTATAGGGTCTGTTTATTTGCGGCAGATGTGTTGGGGCGTCGATTCGAGCAAAAAGCGACAAGCTGTGCTTGTTTTTGGGTTCATGTAAGCTCTCCGTCATAGTAGGGAATGAGAGACAATTAAAGCAACTCCAGTAAACGTGGCGACGCAATCCACGGTTGCGCTAATGGTTTGGTGAGCGACTAGTAAATCGAGGAGTTGGTCCTCGCCGTTGTCCTTGATAAGCAAAACCATATATTATATAGTGTTTGTGTATTTTTATTTATGACAAAGAAATTGTGAAAAGAAAATTAAATTGCCTTGGTCGTTATCTTTAATGACTGAGGTATGCGGGATCTTAAAGACAATAAGATGTAATCGCGGAGCCAATCAGCGACAAAGATCGCTGCACAATAGTGTAGACATCTACAATAGCGGTGCTAAGGTAATAAACTGTTGGAGAATTAGTGGCTGTAGTGTTGATGCAGTTCAAGTAATAGGCGGTCGTAGCGCCTTCTTGAACACGAGAGCAGTATGGGATCTGCACTTGTGTCGCCTAGACACTTCAACGTTGGAGTCTAGGCGGTACGTCGCTACTGCCTCATTCTCCTACAATAAACCTACATTTAGCCTCTCAAACTAAGGTTTTAGCAGATGTGAAAGTTATAGAATTTTCCTTCTATGTTCGGTTCTCAAATACTTTGGATAGTAAAGGGTTAAAAAGGAGAAAAACAAAATGGGCAGATGGACACCACTGATTCTTATGGCTGGAGGCTTAGCGATTTTACTAGGGACATTGCTGGGCATCAGCTTTCCTATGGGCGGACAACAAAATACCGCCCAAGTACCTCAAACTGAGAGCAAAAAATCTAGAGTCCTCCCAGCTAATATTAATGTAAATAGCACGAATAGTGGAAATGCTCCAACCACTACCACTGCCAATAAAAACAATGTTGCCCAAAATAGCAACACCAATGACTCAGCACTCACTGAGAACAATCAAAGCCCAAGCGCCACAACTGACTCTCAAACAAATGATGCAAATCAGAGCAAGGGACCAGTTCAAGCCTTGTGGTAGTGGTTTCTCCTTCATTAGTTAGGAGTTAATAGTGATAAGTGACTAATGACTAATGACTAATG
>CAZZVG010001360.1:1522-1839 GCA_964657295.1 Iningainema sp.
GTTTTAATTATTGGTGGCGGCGTTATTGGCTTGGCGATCGCCATTGAACTAAAATTACGCGGGGCAAGTGTCACCGTGGTAAGCCGTAGCTTTCCCGCCGCCGCTACCCACGCTGCTGCAGGGATGTTAGCACCAAACGCTGAAAAAATTTCTGCAGGGGCTATGTACGATCTGTGTCAGCGCTCTCTGTTTTTATATCACGATTGGACTCAAAAATTAGAAGAATTCACAGGCTTAAACAGTAATTTCTGGTCCTGCGGCGTCTTAGCACCAGTCTACGGGGAAGATAAGGAAGATAGGGGAGATGAGGGAGATGG
>CAZZVG010001361.1:0-1820 GCA_964657295.1 Iningainema sp.
GGAGACAAGTTCCTTCAGTTCAAGAGTTAACTCGTCTTTTGGCACGAGAAGATTTATTATGGTGTCGTGCTACTAAAATTGCTCAACAATCACTCGCCGAAAGATTTTTAGTTTTTCCTGCTGAACTATTTGAAAGGGTCTTTAAAGATTTATTACCTCAATTCCAACAGAATTGGCAGCAACGACTTAAGCGTCCATTACCAGATAGTATTAAGTTTGCGCGGACTAAGTTTGAACGAATTTGGGTGGCGGATGGTACAACATTGGAGGCTTTGTTTCGTAAACTAAAAAGCCTGGAAGAGTTAAAAACAGGGCAGTTAGCCGGAAAGATTTGTACAGTAATTGATTTGGTTACTCGTCTACCTATCGAGATTTGGTTTCATACAAATCCATCAGCTAGCGATACTAATTTTGAGACAGGACTTCTTAATTTACTTCCTGTTAACACCCTAATTTTATTGGATAGAGGTTTTTATCATTTCCATTTTTTTGAAAAAATTATTAATCAACAATCTCACTTTATTACTCGATTAAAAGCGAAAGCTTCTATTCAAGTTATACAAGTTTTTACATCTACTCATTCTGTTAAAGACCAACTTATTAAACTGGGTACTGGTCGAGGAGGCGCTCCTATTCTCACTTTAAGATTGGTTGAGATTCGAGTTGGGAAAGCTAGTTATTCTTATCTAACTTCCGTTCTCGACCCAGTGATATTACCTCCCTATGTAGTGGCTGATTTATATCGTAGACGTTGGCGAATTGAAGAAGCTTTTCACACGGTCAAACGTTTGTTGGGATTGTCTTATTTATGGACTGGTTCTATTAATGGTGTCAAATTACAAGTGTGGGCTACTTGGCTTTTTTATGCAGTTTTGGTTGACTTAGGGGATGCGATCGCTGATGAATTATCCCTACCATTTGATCGTATTTCGTTGGAGATGATTTATCGTGGCTTGTATCATTTTAGCGTCGCTTACGATCAAGGTAAAGCCACAGACCCAGTTAAGTACTTTGCTGCAAAAGAAAATCAGGATTTAGGTTTGGTCAAAGCACTCCGAAAGCCTGTCCCCAAGCTAGATTTATCCCCTTTTCCCCTACCCCCCTTGACAAACGCGCAGTTTTCTTAACCTGTCACGGATGGTTGCTCCATAACTGACACAGTAGCAGCAGTGGCTGGAATCTTGAGCATTAAATTAGACCACCCTACCGTTTGCCAGAGCCGACGGGCTTCAGTCAGCGTTGCCTGAGGATCGAGCGCAACCTGGGGCGGCAGATCTAAGTTAACAAAGCCATCACCAGCATGAGTTCGGTTATGAACCGCTTTCATCAGATCAGCCGTTAGTTGCATATCCTGAACCGTGAGATATTCGTAGATCCATTGAGCATTGATGTCTGATTTATGCTCAATCGCTCGGAAGTCGCGATCGTAGCTTCTTTCTCGAATTGCCCGCTCTAAACTCGTGAAGTTTGAGATCGCACCGTGCAAGCCGTTGTCAATTGATCGCTGCAACTGACCCGTAAGAATCAAATTGCGCTCAAGACCATCGAACCAGACGCATTGCCCGTGCTGGCGGAGAGTTTGTAGAAGGTTCATCTTATTAGCTCATTTGCAGCATCAATTTTTCATTTGCCGGAAAACAGCTTGCCAGCAACACTTCAGACTTGAAGCTCCCTGGTCCCTGTTTTCAGGGGGACTGGGGGGAGATCTTCTGCGTAAGGTCTGTAGAAATGTCTCATGGTTGGATTATAAAAGGTTGCAGATGTGTACCATCTAAAGTCTGTTACACACTCTTGGTGTACACCAGTCAAGATTAGAAGTT
>CAZZVG010001362.1:0-1815 GCA_964657295.1 Iningainema sp.
AATATAAGTCAATCCGGTTCAGTTAAGTATAAACCCAATCACAGATCCCCGACTTCTTAGAGAACTCAGGGATCTGAAAATTCTATTACCATAAGATGGTGTAAAAGAAGGAAACTACTGATGTTAACCAATGAATATTGTCGTCACAAAATTCGCAAGTTGTTGACAACCTCTTGCTTGGTATTATTCGCTCTTATCGTCATCTTTGGGGGGAGTACAAATTGGGTACTGGCTCAGGGAGTTTCTCCGGCAAGCACTATAGCGGGAGAGGTGAATCAAAAATTATCCGAAGACGGTAGCCAAGCTTTTGTTGAAAAACAATTTCTCTTTGAGCCGAAAAGCGGGATATTGGCAGAAGTCAACCAAAAGTTTCATGAAGACTATGACACAATAATTGGTCAAATAATCTCTACCTTCGGAAAACCAGAAGGTCCAACGGTACTTATCTTTACAATAAACAATCTAATTATATACCACAACGGTAAGAGGGAAGAACAACAATTTATTCCTCCTCTCTATCACCAGCTCAAGGCTATTGAGCATCACCCCCTAGCTCTTTATGTAACTTTACAAGCCTATGAAGATCAGGCACTCACAGATTATCTTAAGGATTTTTTGGAACAGCGCTCTAACTTATTACAACAAAGCTTAAAAAGTCTCACTGAAGAAAATTGGCGTCCAAATATTATCGATAACCAGAAATCTCTGCTCAAAGACTCGATAGAATACATCAAGCAAGTTTTAGTGGAAGGACGCGTAAATAGTGACAAGCTCAACAACTATGTTAGCCTAGTTAGACCCAAAATCGTAGAAGGCATAAATTCGGCAGCAGCCGAGCAATTAGAATTTCTAAATGATAAAATAAAAAACTTGCTAGCGAATGATCGATGGAAATCTCCCTATGTGGTGATTTGTAGCGTTCATCAAGCAAGACACGGTGAGCTTGTCACTCAATATTTCGAGCGCGTGTTCAACGAATTTCAGGGCAATGCAGCGGAACGAGAAGATCACATCATCTATGCAGAGTCGATTTTTGACGACGAACCCAAAGCACTCAGATTACTGGCAACCCACATCCTAGATCAGAAACTTAGTTCAGCTTTCTTCAAAGATTCAAAGCGGCTGCAAAGCGATACCCTGATGGATGGTGCTAACTTCTGGCTGTGGCAACATACAATCGATATACCCAAATGGCCATAATCTAAAGTCACGTTTTGTCTTGATCATTGACTCGCTGTACAGCAAGCCTAAATCATTAGTTGCCTGGAGTGTTGCAGATATGACATCGGTTCGTAAACTACAAAGGAATAATCATAAGGATTGACAGCATCTTTTTTATGAGTAATGCGTCTCACTTCTTGCCAGTGAGATTGATTGATTTCAGGGAAAAAAGTATCTCCTACAAATTCATTGTGGATTTCTGTAATGATTAATCTGTCCACTAAATCGATAGTCTGCTGATAAATTTCACCGCCACCGAGAATATATACCTTTTGCACTCCTTTTTGTTCAGCAAGTTGGAAAGATTCTTCAACTGAGTGAGCGACTTGAAAATTGGGGACTTTATAATCTTTTTGCCTGCTAATAACGATCCCTTTTACTCCTTCATGAAAGACTTCTTTTCCCTGGACTGATTCAAAGAATTTTCGACCAGCGATGAGAAATTGTTTTTCGATTGTTTGCACAAAAAAATCCAGATCTGCTGGCAAATGCCAGGGCAGAGAATTATCTTTACCAATGACGTTATTAGCTGCTTTGGCAGCAATTATGAGTTTTTCCATAGATGTAACAGGATACAGTCAGTTTTGGATATAT
>CAZZVG010001363.1:0-1811 GCA_964657295.1 Iningainema sp.
AGTTAAATATCTAGCAAAAAACAGGAGTCAATATGTCCCTAACTTCTCATGTCATATCTTCTTCTTCAGGACTAACTAAGTCAGATATACAAAGTCTTTTGGTGCTTTTGTATAAATTAGTAAAATTTAGTAAAGCATCGTTGCAATATATGCAATATGAATATAATTATGATTATATTCCTCCTCTAGCTATGACAGGCGCTTTACCATTGCCAGTCATTAAAGTAGAACTCCCAGCCCAAGAGTTACCTAATTTAAAATGGGTACTTTCAGTAGCTCAAAAAATAACGCTGATTTTGGTAAATGATACTGTCAGTAGCTTTTCAAATTTCTTTGATCGCAGCGTGTCTTACGGACTGGATGATGATGAGCAAAGCGAGAACTTGTCGGGAGCATCCCATTTTTGCAAAGACATTAGATAGCAAGTTGACCATTGAGGTAGGCACAGCGAAGTTGTAGTATGGACGGCACATTGGCAGGATTCCACTGAGCACCAGAAAGTTTCAACCTCAGACCGATTTGTTTAATAGCAGACTCCACAGATCCAGAACCAATAGAGCAAATCTGTTCCGCCTGATAGTAGCCGTAATTGATAATCCGACTTCGATGCTTGTTCAAATATGCACAAAAATTCTTTGCTTGTTTTTTCGCTAAATCAACAAACAAAGCGATCGTTGCATCTACCTCACCAATCCAGAGTAAGTTTTCTGCAAGCTTTAGTCGCTTGAGAGAACCACCAACTTTATAGAGGTTTTCCCGCAAATGATACCAATCAAGGATCTCCAGTCGGGTTGAGGAACTGCCAATTTCAGTAAATAATTTCCAAACACCATCATGCCCATCCCCCAAGCACACTAATGGGGTGACTAGCCTCTGTGAGTTAACCCAATCCAAAAGGGATTGGTGATCGTGAAAAAAAGCGCCATAATAAATTCCGCCTAAGCGTACCGCTTTATAATCGCGCCACTCACATTCTTGTCCTTTTGGTGTTCGCAACCGCACCTTACCCCCGTCCAAACTCACTTCAGAAACCGCTTGCAATGCCGATGGGTGTGGCAGATCCTGTCTGTTCACCAGTCGGTGTAGTGTGCTATGTCCGACTTTCACTCCCGTTAATGCTTCTAGTTCCAACTCGGCATTTTGGTAGGACTCATTGGCGCATAGTCTGAAGCTACATTTCTCTAATACTGGACTCAGGTGACTTCTTGGCTCCAGTCCCAATTTTTGCGCTTGCTTTTCCGTGATCGGTAACTCCCCTACACAACTTTTGATTTGTCTGGGTCGTCCTTTATTTGTCCCTGTAGTTTGTTCGATAAAAAAAAGGCGATTTCGGGACTGACGTACTCCAGCATCTGCGATCGCACTGTTTTTTCGATTCCTTCCAAAGTCTCTAACTCGCATGGTGATGTATTTTTATACAGGATTGCCGCGATTTCTTTTAATGCTGCTTGTAACCGTTCTTTTTCTTCGGGGGTCATGCCTATGGTTTAAGTAAGTATTGTGTTCTCCCCATACTACACTCATGAATCAGTATTTCTGCAAAAATGGGATGCTCCCGGCCAAGTTGCAGTCTCAGCTAATGGAAGATTTACTGGATGTTTCCCGCATTCTTCAAAGAAAACTCAGCCTGAAGATCAGTTCTGTTGATCTGTCCGCAGTCGTTGAAGTAGCCCTTGATACTGTGCGTTTAGCGGCTCAAGCCAAGTCAATTCAACTCAAGACGAAATTAGAATCAGATATAGGGCAAGTTTTGGGCGATCCCAGTCGCTTGCAGCAAGTCGTCTGGAATTTGTTATCTAACGCCGTTAAGT
>CAZZVG010001364.1:0-1808 GCA_964657295.1 Iningainema sp.
GAGGGGGAGAGGGGGAGAAAAAATTGCATTGGTAATTTTACACTCGTGTTGGGAGTAGGAATAAAAACTCCGCACCTCTTAGCTCGTCACTCCTCCTGTTGTTTTAACGCTGTTCTTCTAACTCGGCTTTCATCCTCTGTAGAGTCATTTGCATTTGATCGAACATTTGTTGAGGAGTAACGCTAAACTGACTCAATTGTGTTTTAATCTGTTCTACGGTCATTTGCGCCATGAAATCTTCAGATAGCTCAAAACGCTTCATAAAAATACGATAGCGCTCCATCATCTCTTCCATTTGCTCAATAAACAGCTTTTTCCCCTCACGGTCAAATTTGCCGTAATTATTACCAAGTCTCAACAGTGCTTGATAATCCTCAAACAACTGCTTTGCTTCTTGCTGTACAATCTCAGAATCAAAGAATCCCATTTTACTTCTCTTTCACTGAGTCGTTATACTCAGCAGCTCTCTTTCTTAACTTTTGCCTCTAGTTTTATTCTAGTATTTTAGTCTAAGGAACCAATATAAGGAATCAGCTTCGTTTTTGGTACGGTTTGTACAGTAATTCCAATCCTTGACTTAGTAGCATTTGTTGTGATACTAAAAATATGACGGCTACTTCTGGTGATATAGTACTGCGAACTTGGAATTAAAAATTAAAAAAGCAAGACTAGCAGGCAACAAGCAATGCCCCCTTTTTCCCAACTACCACGCACTACACATGCACGACAGTGCGCAACTTGGGTTGCAGATACAAATCATTTAGGATAGTGGAAGATGTGGTAATGGAAATATGTTAAATCAGCAAAAAAATCGCAGTATTGCCGCAATTTTAGCTTTGTCAGGCACGTTGACAATTTCCGGGTTACATAAGTTTTATTTGGGACAGCCACTCTGGGGTTTATTATACGTGTTACTTTCTTGGACACCTATTCCCAAGGTCGCATGTGCTATTGAGGCAGTTTGGTATCTAGCCCAAGATGAAGAAACTTTTGACCGGAATTTTAATCTGGGGAAAAAAGCATTGAGGAACTTGCAGCAAGGGGCAAATCAGGTAGGAGTGATGGCAGAAGCCTTGCGTGAGTTAGATGCACTCCGTCAGGATGGACTGATTTCTGAGTATGAATTTGAACAAAAGCGCCGCCAGATGTTGGATCAAATTTCTTAAAGTGAGTAACGACGGTGAAAAATTGGCGATCTTTGAACCCCAAGTTGCAAAAATTGCGTTCTCAACTCCTCAACGACCCTTACTACCGACTACAATCAGGAGAGGAAATTGCGATCGCTGCCGAACTTGGTATCCGTATTGATGCAAATCATGCCACTGTAGATGATTGGTTGCGCTTACCTGGGTTATCAATTCATCAAGCGCGATCGCTTGTGGAACTTTCTCATGCAGGGCTAAAGTTTTACTGTATTGAAGATCTAGCGGCAGCTTTAAGTATGCCTGTCCCTAGGCTGGAACCCCTCAAGCCGATTCTAAATTTTAGCTATTATGACGATGAATCTCTAGATCGTCCTAACCAATTAATTAATCCTAACACGGCAACAGTTGAAAGTCTCACAAACGTGCCGTTTATTCATTTATCACTTGCAGAAGCAGTAGTGCAAAATCGCTTATCCTCTGGCCCTTTCCGCAACTTAGTGGATTTCCAGCAACGACTGAACATTTCTGGGGAAGCGATCGCCCAAATCATGTATTATTTGCGGTTTTGAACGTAATATAGATCCTCTCATTAATCAAAATTATCAGCATTGACCGAACAAGGCAAAAGTTAAAAGTTAAAAGGCAAAAGAAAGAAAAAGAAAA
>CAZZVG010001365.1:0-1807 GCA_964657295.1 Iningainema sp.
GGGTAAACCTGCTCCCGCCCTCTAAAACCCACGCAGACGAGTTTTGTTGTAGTAAAGGCGAAGTAAATTTTGCTGTGTTTCTACTGGAGGGTGGGTAGCTGATTTGGCGAAAGGTTTGGTGATTTCTGATTCTGAGATACCAAAAACCGTTAAGATGGATTGCTGTGCTCCTGTCAGTAAAGTTTTGGCTATCTGAAGGATACATATACCAGTATTATTAAAGTATTTTTGGTCTTGGATTGTTTCCTGTAGATGATGAATTAAGACTAAACCCGCAAATTGAACAACTCGCAAAATAAAGTCCTGACGGTACTCAAGAATCATTGGGAAAGCATTCAGATATGATCGAAGAAGGACCAGCATTGAAGGTTGGATAACTTCTAATGGTGTCATGGCAAGATGTAAAGACTCTTCTAACTCGATAGTGGGATCGACGATGAGACTGTGAAGCCAAATTTTTAAATAGCTTGCCACCAAACTTCCCAAATCAAAGGCGGGATCTCCCCAACCACAAGCTTCCCAATCTATAAGTCGCACGAGGCAGTTGTCTAATTGCTCCCACCGGGAATGCACTAAAATGTTTTCAAACTTTAAGTCGTTGTGAGTCAAGCAGCAAGGATGCCATTCACTTGCTAATTCTGCAATTGCTGCTTCTAAACTTTCGTAACGCTGGTAAAGAACATAAAATTTCAGCGCCTCTAGAGGAACTTTCCCAAAAATTTCCGGTTCTATGGATTCTATTCCCTGTACTGGATTGTAAAACTGATAACGAAACTCTCCTTGAGGAGCAGTTGCTATAAAATTACGATATTCTTGACGATTGAATGTGGCACGATGTAGTACCCCTAAGGTTGTGCCAAGTGCAATGGGAATTGCTTCTGGAAAATACGAATTGTGGCGATAAAAACTTGCCAGTTCGAGATAGTCCGTTAAGTAGTTCCGCACAAGGATAGAATTTTCCTCATCAAAATGCGTCACTAATGATGCGATCGCAGAAATATTTCCCAGAATTGGAAACCGCTGTAATAGTTGGTGAAATACCCATTCTTTAAATAACTCTTGCTGTGTTCCATCATTTTCAATATGACGTTCCTGTTTAACCAAGAGTTGACGATTTCCTGCTAAAGTAACCAGTAAATTAAAATTCTTCTTGTTACTGTTAAATAATTCAGTATATTCAGCTTCGTCTTCTGAGCTACTCACACCGATAGCTTGCAGATACTGGATAACGTTATGATCACACAGTGTAATTAACATTTAGTATTTCCTATATTGTAGTTATGGGTAATGGGTAATCAGGAAGATAATTATTTCTTTCCTAATGCCTAATTCCCAATCCCTAATTAGCACATAACACACATGTTACATTTAGTATTAGCTTCATTTGCCGAGAATTTGGTAGATAACAACTTTCTCAAAAATTACAATAACGAATTCTTGAGCCTACTTAGTCATATCGAATATCTTAAATAAAAACATGCCAATATGGCAATTAAAATTTTCTTTTTAGTTTATATTTTAATTGTTATCTTCTAACTTTTTGAACTTTTAAATGTTATCTAAATCTTAAGACTGCTAATAAGCTATCACAGTGCAATTGGCTTATGAATACTAGATTAATTCGTTAATTTACGGATAATTCTAATAACTTTTTTCCAACTCCAACATTGTAGGTAGGGGGAGTAGGGAATGGGGAAGATGAGACAGATGACTTCCCCAGATCCCAATACGGTTCGGTTAAGGAATTTATCTGTTGAGGCAGGCAGGGGGGGAAAGAGTTGATAGACAATTAGTTTTTCCTCCCCTG
>CAZZVG010001366.1:0-1805 GCA_964657295.1 Iningainema sp.
GTGAGTCCAGCGCTGCAGGAGGGTTTCCCTCCGTAGGCGACTGGCGAACCCGAAGGGGGAGGGGTTGGGGGTGGGGTTCAGACGGAATTCAGGTTAATTTACCGGACATGATATAATTACTCTCTAAGTTTATTTATGTTACTGGTGAAACATAATTTTGGTAAACTACAAGCTTCGTTATAAATTATAAAGATGCGTAACACTTGACTTATTACAGCTTGATTTTATAATCAAAGGTTAAAAGATGCTGACTTCATCAGAAACTCCCATTATTGCCTCAATTGTGCTGGTCGCTTTCGGAATCTTAGGTTGGAGCTTTTATCGCGCCAGACCTTTTGGTAAACTGGGAATTCTTGCCTGGTTACAGTCAGTCGTGTTAATGGCTCCCTGGCTGCTGTTTTTTAGCTTATTTGCGGCAGGCATTTACATTAACATTGTTGGTATAATTTTCCTGTTGGTGGCTTCCTCTGTATTGTATATTTTTCTAGGAAGACAGTTGCGGAAGTTAGGGCAAGATACCATACTGAGGCAACGAATCACTGACAGGCTTGCGGCTGAGGCAACACATACTGAAAGTAGCACAAATGGTGCCATGCAGCCTGTAGTACCTGCACCGACGACAGAAGTACTGACAATTCCCGAACAGGACTTGAACCTGATCAAGGGGATCTTCGGCATTGATACGTTTTTTGCCACAGAAACCATCGCCTATCAAGAAGGAGCCGTCTTCAGAGGTAATTTGCGGGGAGATCCAGAAACGGTTCACAATCGTCTCTCTACAAGTCTAGAAGAACGTCTAGGCAAGAAATATCGCCTATTTCTAGTGGAAAATACGGATGGAAAACCCGTGATGATTGTTCTGCCCAGCCGTAATGACCAACGTGTGACAACGTTACCGCAAAAAGTCTTTGCCGTCATCCTGCTGGTAGCAACTATTGCAACAAATTTAGAAGCAACAGGGTTATTACTGAGATTTGATTTATTCGCGAATCCAGAACGGCTCAGAGAAACTTTACCCATTGGGTTGAGTATATTTATGATTTTGGTCACTCACGAAATCGGTCATTGGGTTCAGGCGCGTCGTTACCAAGTCCGTCTGAGTTGGCCGTTCTTTCTCCCAGCCGTGCAAATCGGTTCCTTTGGTGCAATTACTCGCTTTGAGTCTGTGCTATCCAACCGCAAAATACTATTTGATATCGCCTTAGCCGGACCGGCAACCGCAGGGATTGTTTCTTTTTTAATACTGGTGACGGGTTTGCTCCTTTCCCACTACGGCTTGGCTTGGGGTTTTCACCCGATGTCGTTTCAATTGCCGAGCGAATTTTTCTCCGGATCGATTCTAGTTGGAACCTTAGCACGGGTGATTCTTGGTTCGGCTTTACAATCCCCTGTAGTAGAAGTGCATCCGTTGGTAGTCATAGGTTGGCTGGGAATGGTGATCACCGCTTTAAATTTAATGCCAGCCGGACAGCTTGATGGTGGTCGTATTGTCCAAGCAATTTACGGACGGAAAATCGCCGGACGAACAACACTTGCAACTTTGATCGTGCTGGGGTTGGTTTCTTTAGGTAACTCTTTGGCTATGTACTGGGCGATCGTCATTGTCTTTTTACAACGGGATCTCGAACGCCCCACTTTAAATGAAGTTAGCGAACCTGATGATGCCCGCGCTGCTTTAGGTCTTTTAGCTTTGTTTTTAATGATTGCCACTCTTTTACCCCTGACTCCCGCTTTAGCTGGGCGTTTGGGCATTGGTTAAAGGTTTGTGCTTTGAGAGAGTTGACAATATTATGGGATAAACAGCC
>CAZZVG010001367.1:0-1803 GCA_964657295.1 Iningainema sp.
ACTAAACTATACTTAATAACTCTTTTTTATTTATTTTTATTTAATAGTATTTCTATTATTTTCTTTCTTATACTTTATAACTAAGTTTAGTTAGTATTATTATTACTTTTAATAAAAATCTAGCTCTTATATTATATAAAAAGTAAAGTGTAGAGACGTTACTTGGAAATGTTTGATTATTCTTTAGATTTTAAAAATATTGACTTTCGAGAACATCCCGAACTGTATCGCGTTGGGAAGGGTGAGCAAGGTGTACTTTTAGTAGAACCTTATAAATCGGAAATTCTTCCTCACTGGCGGTTTAAAACTCCAGATATTGCTAAAGAGTCTAGCGAAAAAATCTATCAAATGTTTCTTGTCTATTTGGAAAAAGATGATTTCGTAGGTGCGGATATGGCACGGAAGTTTTTGCAAATGGGTTACACGCGATCGCGTCGTTACGCTAACCATAAAAGCGGTAGAAAGTACAAAATCAACCCCCAAAAAGAAACTTCAAGAGAAGCCCAAATTAAAGCGAGAAATGATATTCTACCAAATGAAGTAGATCCAGTGAAAGCTGAATCTGCTGCAATTTTTAAAGAAAAATGGACTCAAGCCAAGACGAACGAAAAATATCTTCAGCTTTTATCCAAGCATAAACAAAAGTACGCTTGATAAGCGATCGCTCTGCGTGTTGAGAACTGTAAAGAAATTTATCTCTTCACGTTGCTCGAGACTTCATCCTCGAACACCTTAAACAAAAATCCCCCGTTTTTCAACCGGGGGAAAGTTCAATACCTAACAACAAAGTCCTCATTGTCAAGGGCAGCAGCAACCGCAACCATGTGACGATCCAAGGCAAGATAGAAGACACTTAAGCTCTCAGCGGTTGGTGTGCATTGGGGTTGTTATACCACTTTTACCAAAGTTTACTAGGCACTGTTGTCAATAACCTCAACTTCCTTAACTGGCAATCCTAACCAAATACCCAGTTCATCAGCCAGCCATTCGGCTTCTCTTCGAGATAACCAGAATGACCGATTTCCAATTAAGAAACCGTCTTCTCGGTTATCGCTTGAATACGCTGTACAAACTTTGATGTGACAGGAGTGCCCTTCTTTTTCTTTATAAAATAGTTGCAGTTTGTGTATTGCGCTACGAGCCGTTTTCTTGATGCATCGCTGTTGCCCTGATTGAGACTGCTCCCAAAGAGAAATCTCCTGCCGATCAATTCGCAGTACGATTCTCGTCGTTCGACTACGATGATTCAATTGATCGCCTCTCTTCCATAAAATAATAGGGACAGTACCTAAAACCAGTGCCACTATTGGACTTGCCTGTACACCTATCACAAAGAGAAATAAACCTAGAACGCAGACCAAAGCTTGTACCAAAACACCGTCTACAACAGGAGCAGAAATCTCAATTGTTTCAATATCCTTGTCTACACTGCACAGCACATTTTCTGGGCGACTAATTCTCTTGAGTTCGATTGGAGGAGTTAGGCTAATTGATGAGGCACTTTCTGAAGTTCTTTCTGTAGAACTTGATTGACTGTTTGTCACCTCAGCAGATGCTCGGCTGGAGTGAGCTGAATTTGAAGTGATTACCTCACCTGATGTTTGAATGGGCAGACTTAACCACTCACTCAACTCAACTGCTAGCCAGTCTAGTTCTACTTGAGTTAAATTAAATGCTCCAAAAGAATGGCATTGATTTCCCACCCAAAGATGCAAACCAGAATATTGAATTTGTCGGTAACTAGGATTTTGGGCGTTGCATAATGGCGGTATGAATCATTCCGGAACTGGAACATCCCAAAAT
>CAZZVG010001368.1:0-1803 GCA_964657295.1 Iningainema sp.
GGAGAGGGGGAGAGGGGGGAAGTAAAAGTAACAAATTGGTGATTACAGACCGTGTTTTTTATTGCCCATCGGCAACTGTCAGCATACATAAAAATAAGGCTTCAGTCCACTCAACGACTGCTCCGTAGGTATCTCCGGTATGTCCCCCTAATTTGTGATTCAACCAAGCACCGACACTCGAGCCTACCGCACTTCCTGCGAGTGTCATGCCAAGAGCGATGCGGAGGGAATTTTTGTCGAAGAATATTAGTAAACCACTTAAACCCAATAGTAACAAAAGTCCGGGCAATAAATCTTTGTAAGAACGAATTGCAGCTTTGTGAAACGCGCCTTTGCCAGTTGGTTTGAGGTAAGGATACTGAGCAATAGCCAGCATTTGTCCCCAACGTCCCCACCCACAAGCTGCCATCAACACCAACCAACGGTATTCGTTTATATCAGTTAACGCAGCTGTTTTCAGAAGAACCAGGGCGATGGCTGCCATTGCCCCGAACGCGCCACAAGCACTATCTGCCATCACTTCTAGCCGACGCTCTTTGTCTGCTACTGCTAACCCGTCGGCAGTATCCATGACACCATCTAAGTGGAGTCCTCCAGTGATAGCAATCCAAGTTGCTACCACCACAGCGCTGCGAGTGAAAATTGGCATGCCCAGATAACTCATTCCTTGATCAAATAACCCCAAAATTCCGCCGATTAGCAGCCCTACTTGAGGGGCAAGGCGAGCGACTCCTTGGAAGTCTGCCTCGACATATGGGATCGGAATGCTAGTATAGAACATTACAGATGCTGCCATGTTTAACAAATATTGTTTCCACCACTGAGGTTTATCGGTTATATTAGTTACTTCATTCATAGTTAGAAAAACTGATGGAAACAAATTGAGAATGCGGACAAGTTGTTTTTAAAGCTTCAAAAAAGATTTTCTTTGATGATATATCTACCTCACTACAGTTCAGTTAAGATAATTAATAAGCATGTCAACCTACGTAGAGAGGTAACAAAGCAGAGCGTCTCTATATCGCTAACATTCTCACCAACAATCCGTAACCGAACAGTCTTAAGATCTACCCATAAAAATTTGTTAGGCTGCTTGCAGTAAAAATAGTTAATTTACTGTATAATACAAGACAATGACATTATTATTAGAGATGGGCAATTTTATCAATTGTAACTTTGTTCTGTCAAGTTTCTAAAAATAACTAATTGTAGCTCGTTAACATACTATTCCTATGTTGATAATTATTAGAATGTAGGGAGCCATGAAAACTGTTAAATTGACTATTTAGACGTGTTGTATCTCACCTGCACTCCTGAAGCTATCGAATTATGAGTCAACATCTACCCGATACCAAGATACCAGCCCCTTGTATTATCAACACGGGCGTGATTGTGAATAAGCTTGATATGCGGCGTTTGTTAGCGGATTTAGGTCGTGTCCGCTATATGTACACCCAAGAAGGACAGTTGCAGAGCGAGGGTGAAGCTGATGTGATGGAAGTGTTTGCAAATCCGCGACACTCTACCATAGTCGCTAACCACGCGCTTTATTTGAATGTCCATAGTTTTGATTACCTGGAACTGAAACAGTCCCCGCAACAACAAACCTACTTCGATCTCACGCAAGAAAGTAGCTGTCTACGGCTGATTCCTCTGTCTACCCCCCAACAAGAGAGACAACAGCGTTCCTTAAACGTTGTTACTATCGAAGCAATGATGGAACAGGTGCTCTCAGCCAGATTGGATGCGGAAATTGATGACGACAATTGCGATTTGTTTTAAAATCTCTGTCATTTGTCCTCT
>CAZZVG010001369.1:0-1800 GCA_964657295.1 Iningainema sp.
CGGGGGAGTTCCCTATGAATGGTATTATCTAGCAGCTAGGTATTTGGAACATCACCCTGGTATTGAGGATATACGCGAAACTTGTGAGCAAGCTATTGCTTATGTAAAGAGCTTGATTGAATCGATTATCGCACAGTACAAACAACCAGACGGTTGGGATGATTTAAGATTGTGGGTAAAACGAGTTGTGATGCTACCAGGCACCGCTCAAGTATCATCAATTGAAACTCAGGTTGAAACATTTCTAAATGAGTTAAATAACTATAATGCTGCCAAAAAGTCAGGGAGAGGACGGCAGTTAATTTGTTCAATTTCACATTCTGCTTACACAGTGAGTGAGCAAATGGAATCAGCGGTATTATTCACACCCCAAGTTTATACAAATAAGCAGATGTTGGGCGGTTCTAATGCCAAACGCAATATCTCCAGTATTGCCAGTGTGGAGATGATGCTGCGGCAAATATTAATGAATCAAACTCAGGCAGTAGGTAAAAGATTTGAGGATAGCAAATACCGTTATCTCTACTTTTATCCCACTTATTACTTTACTCCAGAAACTAATAAGTTTTTGCAGAAAGCTTACAGTGGTATTGCCCAAACTCGCTTTGATACTAGCATCCGCAATCATTTTATCAGTAAAGATTTGCAGGCAGATTTAGGGCGAGAACGCTATCAAAGTGTAGATGCTTTCTTAATTGATGAAAATTTACAGCGTCAGAAAGACCGCACGTTTAAATTATCCTACCCTGAAGACCAGCCTTTAACATTCTACTTTATGGCACTTCCACCAGGGCGAGACAGCACCGACACCGAATCTTGGGTAATGCCAAGTTGGTTAGCGTTTGCTTTCCCGATGATTTTGGATGTGAAAACGGTAGTTTCTGAGTCTCCTATTCCACCTTTTAACGATGGATCTGAGTTTGAGGAAAGCGTTTTTCTGGACAGTGCGCCTCATGCAATTCGTTCGTTAGTAAGACGCGATCGCTTCCGCCTTGACTACATCCTGGAAGGTTGGGAGGAAAACAGCATCCAATATCCTGCTCCTTTGAATGTTCTCACTGCTGCTTATGCTATTCACCTTGATGTTAATGCTCGACAAGGTAAGTCTGGCTATGATGCCAACTGGGGTAAATTTACTGAACTGGCTGCATATTTTGAAACGAGTCCACTTTATGTATTTTCTTATCTCAATCGTTGGGTGCGCAATCAGGGAGTTGAAACGGCTCGAATTGAAAAAATTAGGCTTTATGCCTATCACTTTTATCCCTGCTTTGACCCTTACGTCAAGTATGATCCCAATTCGGAGGAATTAATTGTGGGAGAAGAATCAAGATTGAATCATCCAAAAAAATTAACAGAACTTTACCGCAAATTTTATAGAGCAAATAAGCGTTACAATCCCAAATCTAATGCTGTGTTAAAACCAATTGATGTTGCATCTGAAACTATACTCAAAGCTGAGTTAAGTGTTTTTCAGGGAGAGACATTAGTTGCAGCTGTCGCCGCTGAGGTTTTTAAACTCATGGATCGGGTTCATGCTTCTACGGCTGAAGGACGCTGGGTGTTGAGCAAACGCGAGGTAGAACGACAAGTGGTTTTAGATTTCGCTCAGTATTTTGTAGTGGAGGTATTTGAGAAATCATTTGCAGGCGATCGCGCTCGTTTAGCAGGTCGTCAACTCAATTTAATTCGTGACACCTGCGAGTTTTTGTATCGCTTAGAAGATGACAAAGAAAACCAAGAAAAAGACGAGCAGTCTACTGAAAAGCATGAAAATGAGTAACACTTCTCGTTCCCTGG
>CAZZVG010001370.1:0-474 GCA_964657295.1 Iningainema sp.
GTCCCCAAGGTGAGGTTTTAGCGAGTGCTAGTCTTGACAGAACTATTCGTTTATGGAGTATATCAATTGATACTAGCTTAAGCTCAGTGAATGAAACCGATCTAGAAAAAGGATTTCCACCAATTCTGCTGAAACAGGAATTGAAAAACCGCCCGCAATACAGCTTGTTAGGCACCCTTTCAGGTCATGCATGGGCGGTTTTGACAGTGACCTTCAGTCCTGACGGAAAAGTTCTGGCGACGGGAAGTGAAGATAACACTATTAAACTGTGGGAGGTCAACACTGGTAAGATGATTGACACACTTTCAGGTCATTCCTGGTCGGTGGTAGCATTAGCTTTCAGTACCGATGGAGAAATGCTTGTGAGTGGAAGTTGGGACAAAACTGTCAAACTTTGGATGGTTCACACAAAAAAAGAGATTATGACTCTTTTTGGGCATGTAGATTCAGTGTCTGCCGTTGCTGTTAGCCCTG
>CAZZVG010001370.1:484-1800 GCA_964657295.1 Iningainema sp.
GATAAGACGATCAAACTTTGGCAGCCTGTAAAACAACAAGGGAATTCATGAGCGCAACTTCAAGCGCTACCTGTAAAGGTAACTTCGGGAAATTTCAATTGGGCTTCTGCCATCGGACGGGTTCTGCCTTCTTCTTGCCAGTAGTTAATCACTTCTGTGGCTTGATTGAGCAATCCTACCCGATCCAATTCTGTAATCCAGTGTTTTAACTCTAGCTCCTTCTTTAATTCCTCCCAAGCATCATTCCTTGGCCAGAAAAAGTACTTAGTCAAAGGACTTGTACCTTTGCCAACCACTTGATCGACTGCCAAGGCAACGTTTTCGTCTAACCAGAGAATCTTCAAAAGAAATTTGGACAATCGCACCTCCAAGAATAACAAGATAATTCTTACTATATTTGCAATCGCTTATTTTAACGCAAATGATGGGCAGTGGGGACAGGTTTTACCGATTAATTTTGGATGTGGTAATATCTGGTAAAACCTGCCCGTACAGGATTAATTTATGAAAGCGATCGCTATTTTCGATATTGATGGCGTTGTGCGCGATGTGAGTGGTTCCTATCGACGAGCGCTAGCGGATAGCGTAGAGTATTTTACCCTAGGGGCGTATCGTCCCACACAAGTTGATATCGACCAGCTTAAATCTGAAGGTATTTGGAATAATGATTGGGAGGCATCCCAGGAATTTATTTACCGCTACAATGAAACTCTTGGGCAGTCGCGGGAACAACTACAACTTGACTACAACACCATTGTTGCCTTTTTTCAATCGCGTTACCGAGGACCAGATCCTGACAATTGGACCGGATATATCTGCAACGAGCCTTTATTGTTACAGCGTAAGTACTTAGAACAATTAACTTTAGCTGGGATTCCTTGGGGATTTTTTAGTGGAGCGACTCGTGCTTCAGCGACTTATGTTTTAGAAAAACGCCTTGGGTTGAAATCCCCGGTGCTGGTGGCAATGGAAGATGCACCCGGTAAACCAGATCCTACAGGACTTTTTGCCACCGTTCGCTTGCTGGATTCTCTCCAGACGACGGAAGGCTCATCAGCACAAGACAAATGTATTGACAAATTAGCCCCGATAATATATGCAGGAGATACAGTAGCTGATATGTACACAGTGGAGAAAGCACGGTTAGGAGAACCTAATCGGACTTGGATAGGTGTAGGGGTTTTACCTCCTCACGTCATGGAAACACCCGCACGTCGTCATGCTTATGCACAAACACTGCTATCTGCCGGAGCATCTGTTGTTGTCAGTAACATAGAGGAACTGACAGCACTGAAGATTGAGGAGCTAATTCCTAG
>CAZZVG010001371.1:0-1799 GCA_964657295.1 Iningainema sp.
TGTACGAGCAGAAGCAGTTGTCGGGCTAACTGTTCCGGTGATGAAACTTCTGCGGATTGAGCAATACTGAGAATGTAGCGGTAGATCGATTGTTGATGCTCTAACGCCACTCGATGTGCAGAGTGATCGGGATTTGCTAATTCAACTGTTGCATTAATAAATGCACAACCTCGGAAATCCGGTCCCTCAAACCATTCTCGTAAAGCATCAAAGATTGCAAGTAGTTGTGTGGATGGATTAGAACTACGCTCCTCAATCGTGGTTTTCAGCCATTCACTCCATTGTTCCTCCTGTCGTCGTAGCCACGCTTCAATTAATGCATCTTTTGATTTAAAATGATTGTAGAGCGACATCTTGGCAACGCCAGATTCCGCAATAATTCTGTCAATGCCAACATTCCGAATTCCCTCCCGATAAAACAAGTCCGAAGCTGTACTCAGGATGCGATCATGAACAGATTTACGGGGTATTTTCGATTTGGACATCTAGATCACATCCTTCAAGCATGTCTATAAAATTCATCAGCATAGCTCACAGAGGAACCGCAAAAATTGCTGAATGCTTACCTTTCATTCGCCAAGGATTTGAGAAAAAGATGATTTGTCAAAATCCAGGTTAATCCCAAAGCTATTGATGAACTGCAAGCAGATCGAAGTTTCCCCAAAACTCCGGAACTGCTTGCGCTCTTTGTACTCCACAACACCTCCAGATAATTGTGGATCAAGACTATCAGTTCATCAAACGATTGGTTAACTCATAGGATTTCGCTCCTTAACTATAGAAAGACAAACATTGAGAGGCAGTACTTTTCGGTTAAGAATTGATCCCCTTTAGTCCCCCTTTTTAAAGCGATAAGATCGCACATCAGGAGAGTTCCCACTGTCACGGCGAGGAGCGTGGGTTGGGGAATCAGTGAGGTATAGACATCACTAACCGAAAAGTATTGCATTGAGAGGTGACGACTAGGCAACGAATACAATGTCTATTGTTTCAAGCTCATACAGATGCATCTTCATCTCTGAGTTACAAAGTAGCCTTTTTGGGGGCTTTACTTCGCTTTGATTCAGGTGATGCCCTGACCAATTACTGATCACGTTGGGCTAACTTTTTTTAGCAAGCGCTTGAAGACCTTTTGTAATTGCCTGCTTTCGATCTCCCATATATCAAGAATATCATACATCTTGCCAATTTACTTGCGTTTCTCAATTAATTTGCTGATATTGTCAATTCTTTCTCCCAGCAAGACTGCCGCCTATTTGTATCAGCCTTAAAGTGGAAATGTGCATTTTCATACAGAATTAGTATAAGAGTGTTTGTACTTACCATTAATGAGAAGCAAAACAATTATTAGATCAGAATTACTTTTTTTCTGCTGTTATGTCGGGTTTAGTAAGTCTAACTTGCTCAAAAAAGCGACAATTTTATTTCGCTGTAACTGATTGTTTAACTCTGTAATCATTTTTTTAACCATGTTACCTCCGGACAATCTAGATTCATCTATTTCCATAACATTTCTTTTCACAATAACCAGCATATATATAATATTAAATACTTACTTTTTGAAAAACCAAGTGATTTATAAATAGACAAGTCTGTCTATTTATGCCTGATCTGTTGTTGAGATAAAAATATTTTTTTCAACCGTATTTATATTTACTATTATTAATGATAGAGAAAGTTAGGATAGTAAAATCAAAGAGAAAGAAGAACGCGTAAAAGCAGATTTTTGTTGAGCGGATACCGCCCAAGGAGCAATCAGCCATGCCAATGAAATTGTTTAAGTGCGACGAAACGATTCC
>CAZZVG010001372.1:0-1793 GCA_964657295.1 Iningainema sp.
CTGACACCTGCTTCGCGGGCAACTGTCTCTAATGTCAATCCCTTTGAACCATGAGCTACCATGACTCGCCCTGCAGCTTCTAGCAATGCATTACGGGTGACAGACGCAGATTTTGTTTTTTTGGTAGCAGTCATAGAGCTTAAATGATGGAACTAGATCAATTTTCCGGTGAACACAGTTTATCTGGCAACGAGATTGTCAATAATCTTCTCTCATCTGTGGGGCAGCAATGCCAGGACTAGATTTATTGGGTTCGCATACTTGTGTGACCTGAAAGTGGGATGCAATCATACAGTATAAAGTTTCATCCAGCAATTCCTTTGCACGTCGAACCTGCAGATTTTGAGACAGCAGCGTGCTAAGGTAAGCAAACGCAGTTTGATTAGGAAAGGAATTTGCAATTGTGAACATAACATTATCAATCCAAGATTGATAGAGATTGGATTCAAGTATCTACTATTTAGTGAACCGACTAGGCGGTTCACTAAATTTATAGTATCGTCCAGATTCTACTTTGTCAACTAAGTAGTTTGAGATTTTGGATAATTAAACAGGATTATTTCCAGCCTAGTCTTAACTTCTTTAGCCAACGGCTGCCACACGCCTCTTTAAAATTCATTCGTCCAGCCCATCATCGTATATGGACTGGAAAACTTAAGTGTTTTGTTATAAATTAGCGATACCGCTGTTGCCCTTGGCATCGCTTACTCGTCATCTTTTTTTTGGTAGCCATCTATTCCGAAATCTTGAAGAGGCGATGGTCAATTAATTTCTATCCTCTGGAACAATATTTGAATTTTGCTTGCCTTGTTCCTGCGTTGGGACGACGACAGGAGGATTTGACTGTGTTGGGACAACAACGGAAGAATTCGATGGCTTAGCGGGTTGTGATGTTGAGTTCTCCTTAGTAGAAGAGGAGTTATTTACCGAAGATGGCGACTCCGAAGATTTGCGAGACTCGCGTACTGCCCGTAACTTGTCTACAAGCGATGAACTAGAAGAAGTCGTAGGTGAAGGAGATGCCTCCGGTTCAACATTACTTCTGCGGCGTCGGTATTCTCCTGAAGAACGGGGAGACGATTCAATTTGAGTATCGCGACTGGGTGATTCTTCAGTGGAAACACGGTGACGCCTGCGTCGCGTTGATGTAGTGGGTGCATCTTCTGACGGCGAGGTATTCGTCGATTTTGTGGTGTTAGTCTCTGGGACTGAAGGCGATGGTGTGGGTGTAATATTAATGTTAGGTGAAGGTGAAGGAGCTACACTATTGGGTTTTGGCTCAAACAGCTTTGGCTCTGGACGCTGGTGACTTTTGCTAAACATACTAGCGATGCCAAAACCAACTATGGCAGCAAAAAGAGCTACAATAGAGCCAATCAATATTTTAGGCGATCTGATCTTCTTAAGCATTGGAGTAATCACTGCTGGTATTGGTGGAGTGATGCTTGGCATCGCCACTTGCGGCAATTTTTCTTCATTCTGCTGGGCAGATAAATTGACAGTTGCGACTGTATGAGTTCCGACTGGTAGATGTGGCGGATTTACCCCATCTCCTGGAAGTAGATTCAAGAACGAGGCTACAGTGTCCGGACGAAAACGTGCCTCTACTGACATTCCGCGCATTACAGCCTGATTGACAGCAGCACTGAGGTGAGGTTGCAATTCTCGAGGGGAGGACATTTGCTCGCGATCGCGTAACAATGATGGTATAGGAACTTGTGCTGTTAATAAAGCATACAATGTTGCCGCCAAACCATAAACATCCGTTGCGGCTGTGCGGGGTGCTTGTGACA
>CAZZVG010001373.1:0-1792 GCA_964657295.1 Iningainema sp.
TCTCATTGGCAAAAGGCTGAGTTATCGTACCGTTGTCTACGCTGAATGGGACGCACGGTGGCATAACTTAATTGATCGCTTTGCAGTGATGAAACCCAAAGTCGCTGCCCGTGTCCAACAGAAGTACGCCCACAAATTTACAGTCGTGGGAGATTTGATGGTAGAAGCGCAGGGGGAGAGGGGGGGAGGGGGAGAAATAGTGGAAAATTCTTCTACTATCCTCATTGGTTTACTGCCTGGATCGAAAGCGGCAAAATTGATGCAAGGAGTGCCTTTGACTTTGGCGAGTGCAGAATACATCTACGCGAGGAAACCTGACACTAAATTTGTGATTCCTGTGGCACCGACTTTGGATATACAAACTTTAGCTAGTTTTGCCGATTCCCAAAAAAATCCCTATATTCAGACTTTTGGTGGCGGATCTGCTATACTGGTAGAGTCTGAGTTTCCTCTCTTAAAAACAGCGACAGGTTTATCTGTAGAACTGTGGACTCAGACACCTGCCTATGACTTATTATCTCAATGCAGTTTGTGCCTGACGACAGTGGGGGCAAACACCGCCGAACTCGGTGCTTTAGCCGTACCGATGATTGTTTTACTCCCAACCCAACAGATGGATGCCATGCGTTCTTGGGATGGTTTGCCAGGGTTGTTGGCAAATTTGCCGTTGATTGGTTCCAGCTTTGCTAAGGTGATTAATTGGCTTGTGCTGAAGCGCAAGGGTTTATTAGCATGGCCGAATATCTGGGCACAAGAAATGGTTGTGCCAGAACTCGTAGGAAAACTTCAGCCGCAAGACGTAGGGGAAATGGTTCTAGACTTTCTGAATCATCCAGAAAAATTGGACGAGATGCGAACCAAGCTGCGAAGTATTCGCGGTGAAGCCGGGGCAGCTCAAAAGATAGCAAGTTTGGTTTCAGAGGTTCTGAATGAGGAATAGGAATTAAATTTTGGATAAATTTATTGGTTTCTGTTGCTATCGTTCAAGGATAAGGAGAATGACTGACATCACACCGATTTGCCCAATCACCGGGGCTTCAATGCGCCGAGATGTGCGCCCTATGAAGTTAACCTATCGCACGGAGAGTATTGCATTTGATATGCCGGGCTGGTATTGTGATGAGTCAGACGAGAGCATCCATACAAGTGAGGATATGAAGGTATCTGACCGGATGCTGAACCTTTTGAAAGCGCGGGTTGAGCGGTTACTTGAACCGAAGGAAATTCGCCGTGTCCGTAAAAAGCTACTCTCCTGACGACTTTCCATCTCTTCGTCCCAATTCGTAGACTCCACAACCCATACAAGCTAGTATTCCCATACTAATTGACCAACTACGACCCAAACCGACTTCTACTCCCCAATTACATAAAGCACCAACTACGAGAAAAGGCACGATACTAAAAAGTGAGGCGTAAAAAGCGTTTTGGGATTCCCTAGCATTGCGAGTCTTTTCAAATTCTGACTTGCTGGTGTAAAGCGATCGCTCGGCAAAATTAAACCAGCGATTGAGTTGCTCAATAACCCATTCTCCAACTGGGGAAAAACCTAGATACAATGCCAAAGACCATAGACTGATTCCGGCAATAGCGATCACATCTAAATCAAACTTAAAGGGCAACATTTCAGTCAGCATAGTATCGGTCAATAGCTTTAGTGGATGCTAACCTTCTATCTTAAACATAAAGTTCAGAAATTTTCTATAAAATCTTTGGTAATCGTGGTTAGACGCGCCATAAATAAGTAAGTTGTTACTTATTTATCTCTTACAGTTTGAGTATAGTCAAGAATACG
>CAZZVG010001374.1:0-1791 GCA_964657295.1 Iningainema sp.
CAGATTCTTTCGGAGGGAAACACTTGGACGTACTGTCCTCAACTACGAACCAAAAGATTAATACATTAAATCTTTTGGTTAAAGATTTAATGTATTAATTAGTCCAAATCCCCATTTTTTATCAAAGGTTCCTATTGGATGGTTAGGAATTGAACTATTTTTGCGGAGTAAGTCTTTAACACCGGCTGGATCAAGCTTTGGATTGCGCTGCAACAGCAGTGCTACTAAGCCAGTGACAAAGGGCGTTGCCATACTTGTACCAGCTAGAACGACAAACTTAGAATTAACAATCTTTGAACGGTCAAAATGTGCACCTGAAGAGAGAGTGGAAACAATCATCGCTCCTGGTGCTGCGAGATCTGGTTTACGAGCGCCATTACGTAGAGGTCCCGAACTGCTGAATTCAGAAATAGTATTTAAATGCAAGCCAGCTTCTAATTGTTTATTATCAATATCCGTGTATTTTATTTTAGTCGTATAAGAAGTAACTGTAATTGCACTTTTAGCCGCTCCTGGTGAACCAATTTTCTCGGAATCTGTTACACTAGTACCTGTAAAAAACACGGATGTCTTGTTATCTATTGTCCAGACATCCAGATGTGCTTGGGTTGACGAAGTATTGCGTACTCGTAACTGCCAAACACCTCCCATGACTGGTAGGGTTCCTTTACTACGAATTTGCAAAAAGAAATTATGGTCGCCGTTGGCTGGATCTGGTCCTGGGGTGACTACTTGCACTTTTGAGCTTTGCAATGTATATTCTTGTGCAGGATTCCCGTTAGTCACGATTTTTTGCCAAGGTGTGACTAACCCGAAGGTATCCCGCAGTGATACTTCCAACTGACTATTACCAGGATACCAAGCGTTTAACAAAACCATATCCACTTGGTTGTTAGTTGGAACGAGAAAGCGCATAGTTCCCATTTTACCGGGAGGTACGATGGTTTGACCGTGAATGTTGTGGTTGCCCTCGTTACCTGCCGCACAGCAAACAATCCGTCCGGAACCAGTTTCGCTGTCAATGATTTTTGAGAGCGAGTCGCTGCCATCGTGAGCGTCGGCATGTCCGCCCAAACTCAGATTCACAACAACTGGGCGTTTCATTTCGCTGGCTACTCGGAAAATGTAGCGAACACCATCAGCAATGTGAGCGTCTTGTAAGTCTGACTTAACGATGACTAATTCTGCTTCTTGGGCAATTCCGCAATAGGTTGTGTCAACACCAGATGTAATTCCTGCAACATGGGTTCCATGCCCTTCGGTGTCGTTAGAAATTGTCAAGTGTTCTTTGGTTAATTCTGACCCATAGCTGCCCTCTTTTACGCCAGAACCTGATAGTGTTTGATCCCAAATGCGTAAAATTCTTCCGGCAAAGGCTGGATGTTTTGGGTCAATGCCAGTATCGACAATACCGATGATCACTCCTTTGCCAGTCAGGTTACTTTTTTTTCTAAATTCTGGTACATACACTGCCTTTGTGGCAACGTCTAGGTGTTGGTTCAATTGACGTGATGGCTTGATTCGCAAAACAGCAGGATCTTCAGAGACAATATCTAAACTTTCTATCGGTAAGTAAGCCGTTCTTACACTCCCCGTCTCCTGGTTAACTTGAACACCATGCGTTGATAGGTGACTCAAGTCCGCATTCGGTTCGCAGTAGATAAAGACGATACTACTAGTGGGTTTGACCGTACTATTATGGAAAACGATGCCTAGCGATCGCTTATGCGTAATTAAAGCTTGGTCTCCTTCCCGTTTATAATCCTCATATGCTAATAGCAGTCCGGGAGA
>CAZZVG010001375.1:0-1751 GCA_964657295.1 Iningainema sp.
TTCTGCCAGACCGGATCGACGATTGCATCAACACCCCCCTGAACGGTTACATAAACTCTTGATGCCACGGCTTAGGCAACACTGAAAGTAAGGCAGCGATGATTTTCGCTTGCAGTTTCAGGGGAGTTGCTTCTAAAATCCACTGCCAATACTGGTTTTCTAGATGCGTATAGCAATAAAATATTTCTTTTAACAATTTGGCAAGCTCGTCATAGTGTGTTAATGGCATCATCACAGCGCGTCCTATAAAATGAGCTTTTTCTCCTAGATTACATAACTCATCCTTAGAATTATTCCTATTACTATAAGAAGCTTTTAATAACGATAGGAATATTTTTATCCACTCCTTCCAACTACCACCAAATTCACTCGCCAACTTAGAGATGTAACCTTGGCTGATCCCGGAAACTGCCTCAACAGCCAATTGCGTAATTTTCTGTCCCTGTTCCCAAAGTTCTTTAACCGACTGCTTCACCTTCCACCAAGATTTTTCATCTTTGTCAGCAGCTTCAATAGTGATATCGGCGGCATTAACGCACTCTACTTCCTGGTCTAAAAAGTTCAGGTCATAATTAGCACAGAAATAGAAGTAAAGTTGTTCTTTGGGGCGGTTAGAAGCTCGCAACCGTCCAATAGCCTGTTTAATCTCTGCCTGTGTCGCCCAATCTACGAACCCCTGGAATTTTTCAGAAGTATCCTCTCTTGCAAAATCGCCACCGCTTAAAGTTAGGTAAAGTACCTCTAGGGAACCGATGTTCTGGTAGGGAATGCCAAAAGTGGCTAAAGCACGAAGATCTTTAAAATCATTCGATCCTCGACTGTCCCTGAACCAGCCTCCATCACCTTCATTACAAAACTTCACAAAGTCCATGAATTTAATGTCGGGGTGACGTACTAAAAACTCCTGCCGGAGTGCATCTACCCTACTTTGACAAAAATCACTTCGATTTTTGGAAACTTGTCCCAGTCCTGTGACTTGAATAATTTTCAGATTCTTGCTTGGAGATACCTCTTGCTCTATCGTTAAAATATCTTTTGTATCAACACCCATCCACCAAGACAAATACTCAGGGGTCGCTGTAGCATCTAAGTAAATGTTCCATGCAGAAGCCACAGCTATTAGCGGGTGTCTTTCATTACGAGTGGAAATCAGTAACTGACCTTGGTCTATCCGCAAAGCACCCTTAATTCGTCGTCCCCAGACTTGTAGAAATGGCACAAACCAATTAAGAATTATATCCTGCTGAATTTTCTGTGTCAGACATAAGCGAGTGTCGCCAAAGCGTTTTCGCAACGTCCCTGGTAAATCATTCAGGTTTACCCCATACTCCTTGGTTGTGTTGAATAGAGATTTCAAGTCGGGGTGTAGAATCTCCATTGCTTGAGCAATGATTTCATCCAAATTATCCGGTGGTATGCCCAGCATCTCCCTCACTGCTGCATCATTCCACCCGTGGTGAGGTTGCTTTATTTCTCCTCTTAAGCACTGGCGCAGCACCTTCCATTGTGGCTGTAACTGGATATTTATTTTGGGATAATGGATAGTCAACTGGGCTATCACCCTGTCTAGGTCTAGTGGGCGTGCGGCAACGGAACCAATTGGCTGCACCGTCCGCATTGCTTCATCCCAAAAGTTACCACAATTTGACCAATCAAAATTGTTTGTATCTGGGGCGCTATCGGGGTGTGCAACAATGCGATCCCGATTCAAGGTTTCTCGTCGTAAAAAGCGGTATCCAAACCCAGGTCCG
>CAZZVG010001376.1:0-1737 GCA_964657295.1 Iningainema sp.
TTACACTGTCATACAGAAAAAAACCTTTTGTCGCAAAAGGTAATTTGGATTTACCACAGTTAGCTAGAGGTCTTCTAAGGGTATTTGTTAGCCCTTTAACTTTTAGGACAGCTAAATCATCAGTGGAATTTTCTGGACTTTGGGCTACTACGATAGCTGGTTGGTTATTGACCTGTACCTTGTCTATTGCCCCAACAGCTTTGATGACATGAGCACAGGTCAGTATATACGTAAATTTTTCATCTTGGTGAATAGAGAATCCAGTTCCAAACCCTTTCTCCTTTTGATCTGAACTAGTAATTAGAAAAACTGTTACACCCAAATCCAAAGACTCAACGTCCACGCGAATTTATTCCTCTATTGCCTTGTTATGTTTAAGTACAAGTTTGACTGTTAAATTAGCTCCTGCTTTCGATTTTGTAATGTATATATTTCCTTCTCCTTCAAAACTAAAACCTATCTGAACTTCCGCTTGTTCAACCACCATATCTTTATTAATTTCTTTCCAAACATCGGCGATTGGTTGACAAACCTTAATTAAAACTGGCTTTATTTTTTCAAAAGTTGCATCAACCTTATCAGCAAAACCACCAGCAATTTGTTGAGCTTGTTCTTGTGGCACTTCTACTTCTACTAGCGTTCCATCTTCTAACTGAATCAGTTTAGTAGCCATTTTTAACTCACATTACAAAATATTTTCAATCCGTAAACAAAGGAGTTTTTATCCATACCTCTTAATCTAGCATCTACATGTACCTAATTTTTTTGGTAAAGTTTTAAATCCTATGAACGGTTACATGAAGTTTGCCAGGGAGTCGCTACTATAACGAGGTAGGTGGTTTTGTGGCTGGTGATTCCTCGGTAAGTGCAAGCTGTTGAAAATACTGCAATACGTCTACAAGGTTCTGCTCTAGTAGTTGTTCAATCGCTTCAAAAATTGCTTGTTTAGTTGTCAACTCAAGTGCGAATTTCTCCATGTAGCCGAATGTGTTCAACTAACCGCTTGGTTTCACCGCCAGCTAATTCTAGTTCCCTAACATTGCCCACCAAAATAAACAATTCCTTTGCCCTACTAACGGCTGTATTCAGCAAATTGGGTTTGCGGTTGAGAAACCAAAAACTATGCTCTTGGTGGCACTGGTAAGGAGAAAAGATAATAGCTGCTTTCTCTCCTCCCTGGAAGGTGTGAACTGTGCCAATATCATCCCAAGAAAAGTTTCGCCAACGGTTAGATAGTCGATACTTGAGCGCGTTAGCTTGCTGCGAAAACGGCGACATCACTCCAATTGTTTTTGAGTTGTCATCCGAGTTAGTAGAGTACCCATGTTTTAGCAAGGACGCAATTATAGTTTCTACAGCATCAATTTCTTCTGGATTGGTATTATGGGTGTGGCTTCCTTCAACGTGGTAAGCCAGCAGATGCTTGACCGTTGCAGTCTGCTGATCACCTGAAAGGATTTGCAGACCACCGGGATAGTTGGGACTGCAAAACTGGATAATGGATGGCGTGCAACGGTAATGATTAAAGAGGATAATGCCGTTGCCTAAATCAGATTCTGTACCCCTAGCACCAGCAGCGCGGTGATAAGCGGTAGCTGTGTATTTGGCAGTAGGGGCATAGCGATAGTAGTCTTCATTCCCCATGCCCCGATCCAGAAAGGCAGTTTTGAAATATTGCTTGATAGTATCGTCGCTCATGTTAACGATAGGCTCAATCTGTTGGGGGTCGCCTGCTAC
>CAZZVG010001377.1:0-1729 GCA_964657295.1 Iningainema sp.
TACTCGATGTAGTAAAGGTTAATGAGTAAGTAGAATGTACTATATGACCAAGTCCCATCTCATCGGAAAAACTCTCCGGAAGCGCTACAAGATTATCGCACTGCTGGGGAGCGGGGGATTTGGTAATACTTACCTAGCGGTTGATTTGGATTTACCAGGAGTGCCTAAGTGTGTCGTCAAACATCTCAAACCGCAAGACTCAAATGCTGGTATAATGTTGATCGCTAAAAAGCTGTTTGAGAGAGAAGCACAAAGTTTGTATCGGCTAGGTAACGAAAACAATCAAATTCCCAAACTATTTGCCCACTTTGAGGAACAAGGGGAATTCTATTTAGTTCAAGAATTTATCGATGGGCATGATTTAACACAAGAAATTATCCCTGGAGTTCCATTGTCTGAGAACAAAGTCTTCCAAATTTTGAAGGACATCCTAGAAGTTTTGGCATTTGTTCATCAAAATAATGTGATCCATCGGGATATCAAGCCACAGAATTTAAGGCGACGACAAAAAGATGGGAAAATAGTCTTGATTGACTTTGGGGCAGTGAGGGAGATCGGTGCTTTAGAAGTCAACGTTCAAGGGCACACTACCCATACAGTAGCGATCGGCACTCCTGGCTATATGCCAAGCGAACAACTCGTTTTTCATCCGCAATTCAGCAGCGATATCTATGCAGTTGGCATCATTGGTATTCAAGCTTTAACCGGGTTAGATCCTCGAAAGCTACCGCGAGATGACCTCACGGGCGAGTTACGTTGTGCTTTATTTAATGAGTGTGCCAATCTCAGCCCAGGTTTAGTAGAAATTTTGGATACAATGATACGTTATGACTATCGTCAGCGTTATAAAGATGCAACAGTTGCACTCAATGCTTTTCGACAAATGCAACTTTTCATCTCATTTGACGATAAACAGCAATTATTTCACACAGAACTTGTCAAGTACGGTGTAGGATACCAGAAAGCAGCAGAAGCCGCGAGGATTTTAGCATCTGGAAAGCCAGATGAACTTTTGACTAATCAAGAAATACAACTTGTCATAGAAGTTTGTAAAGAGTGGTCAAGACAACATAAGCGCTTAACTTCGCTGTTAAAAGATGGACTTAAATAACAAAATACGTTGTTAAAAAATAGTGAAAATGCTAAAATGAAAAACCTTGAAGGTAAAGTAGTCTTAGTCACAGGTGCTACGCGGGGCGTTGGTAAGGGGATTGCCATTGGACTTGGTGAGGCAGGTGCAACTGTGTATGTTACGGGTCGCCGCCTCCATAACTCTGATTCGAGTGATGATGTATCAGGTAGCCTTGCTCAAACCCAAGCTGTCGTTGAGGAAGTTGGCGGTGTATGTATTCCTGTTCAGGTAGACCACAGCGACGATGAGCAAGTACGTTTGCTTTTTGAGCGCATCGGAGATGAGCAGAATGGACAGATCGACCTACTGGTTAATAATGCTTACTCAGGGGTTCAGGCATTAAGCGACGCTCAGGGGCAGCCTTTCTGGGATTGTGAACCAAGCCTTTGGGATGCAGGTAACAATGTTGGTCTTCGCAGCCACTATGTTGCGAGTATTTTTGCTGCCCGGATGATGACCAAACGTAACTCTGGGCTAATTTGCACGATTTCATCGTGGGGCGGCTTGTCCTACATTTTTGGTGCAGCATATGGTACAGGTAAAGCTGCGTGCGATCGCCTAGCTGCTGATATGGCTGTGGAGTTAAAACCACATAAC
>CAZZVG010001378.1:0-1713 GCA_964657295.1 Iningainema sp.
ACTGGCGTGGGCTAGTTCAGATCTAGGTTTCGGGCATGAGAGTGCGTAAGTCCTGCTGTTATCAGTTTAATTGTCCCGGTGAGGGTTTCCCAGCCCGAGGTTATTGCTAACAAATAAGTATTTTAACCTGATTGTATATGCAGCAAAAATACTTAGTAAAATGAATTTGATTTTATCCTAATCCAGCACCGTAGAATAAAATTAGTGAAAAAGCAAAAACACTATGGCAAAGCGTAAGAAAAGCAATCTCCAGTGGATAAAAGAAACGCTTGAACTAAAACCTAATCATCACTGGCAAGCTCCATCAGGTTACAAAATTTTCGTGGCAGATAGGGGATCTGTTCGCTTCAACGTTCCCCAGAATTGGGTTTTCGAGCCACAAGAAAAATCATTCAAGTTCCTCGATAGAAAACCGCCCGACGATGATTGCTGTCTCGAAGTCTCTTTCAATCGCCTGCCACCTAACGACTGGAGCCAGTTTCCACTCGCATCCACTTTGGAAAAAGTGACAGAAAACGATAGTCGTGACATCCTTGCTAAGGGAGAAATCTTTACAATCAAGCGTCAAACCGCCAAGATTGTCTGGACGGAGATTAAGTTTATGGATATTCAAGCAGAGCCACGCGAAGCTTTTTCGCGGACTTGCATTGCTTTGGGGTCGAATGTTCAGTGTTTGATTACGTTCGATTATTGGGTAGATCAAGCTCAGAAGCTCACACCGATTTGGGATGAAGTGATGCGATCGCTTACACTAGGGCTGTATATCCGTGACTCAACCACTGGTGTTGCTTTTCCCGATTAAGCCAAAAAGCCAAAAAAATGAATCTTCATTGTTCTTCCCCTCCTGTCAAGCCTTGTGCTAAACCGCGCCGGAAAGTACCTGAAGACATTCAGTATACTTAGTTGTCGCTTTACTTTTTGATAGCCTTGATTGGGATGTCCTTGAGTCAACCAGCTAAGACTCCAGGAGTCCGTTCCCATAACTCTTTGAGGTATGGGAACAGTAGTTCACCTGCTGACTCCTTGCCAAATTTATATTTTGCACAAAATATCCAAGTTTCACGAAAAATACTGCATAAATTTGAAGCGCCATCCCTAGAGTTTATATATAGATGTGTTTCTACGTAAGTAACTTCTTAATTTGTATTTGTCACAATCTATTACTCAAACAGTCAGGGGAGGATTGAACGTGATCAAGATTTTGGTTGATGCCGACTTAATCTTAGAAGCTCTAATGAATAGAAATAATTTTGTCGGCGATATTGAGGAGTTATTGGATAGAGTACATCCATTGATTCAGATGTACGTTACAGATATTGGCTGGCAAAAGATCTACACTTATGCCAGTCGATTGCGGAATACCAACATTGCCGAGATGGTTATCGACTGGTTACAACAAAAAATTCAGATTTGCTCTGTCGATCAAACTATTATCCTGCAAGCACGTTCATCACCCCTGAAGGACTTTGAATCAGCAGTAGAGTCAGTTTGCGCTAGTTACCAAAAACTAGACGCCATCGTCACTCACAATCATGATGATTTTGCTAACGATTCAAATAAGTTTTGGATTTGGTCTGTTGCCGAATTAGGGCTTCGGGAAAATTTAGAAAGTCAACTCCAAGCAAGTAAATGCAACCAGATCTAGTTCTCTGCTGCAAGTTTAGTTTAATTTATATAATAGCAACCTGCCCCAAAGACCCATACGTTAAAAAG
>CAZZVG010001379.1:0-1683 GCA_964657295.1 Iningainema sp.
GTTTCTTTGATCTTTCACTCTTCTCAATATCTGTAGGGTGGACTTTGTCAGAAATACAAGAAAATTAGGGTTTGAGAATATAGCCTTTGCTATGCCAATATCCTGAAAATCTCCTTATTGATATTAATCCAAGATGTCAGTTGTACCTACTTTTGTCGTGTTACTAGAGTCATTACTCAACTCCTTCGCATCATTTTTAAAAGATGCACCAGCAATAATCGCTGTTATGGCTTTTTTTATTGCTTGGGTTGGATGCTGGTTACCACTGGTAGCAGTACTGTCTAAGGTATTTAAATTACAGCCACAACAAAAGTTGCCTTTAGTTATATCTCTCTATCTCATAGCTCCCTTAATTGTCTGGGGAGTTAGCTGGTTTACTAACACAAATTTCTTAGATTACGGTTTTGGTGGAAATGTTTCTCTTCTCAGTTCTTTAGGACTGGGATTCGGCTTGGGAATCCTCAGTCTAGCTGTTGTTTTTACCTTGCAATTTGCTAGTGGATGGTGTTATTTTGAAAATAACGTCAAGCAACTACAATCTATATTGCTGCCTAGTTTATTTGTAGGATTGTTAGTTGGCGGCATAGAAGAATTAGTTTTTCGCGGTTTCCTCTTCACTCAACTAAAACACGATTATTCAATTTGGGTAGCAGCTGCAATCTCTAGCTTAATATTTGCGCTTCTACACTTAGTTTGGGCACCAGGAGAAACTATACCGCAAATTCCCGGTTTGTGGCTGATGGGAATGGTATTAATTTTAGCCCGCATTACTGATGGTGGTAGTTTGGGTTTAGCTTGGGGACTACATGCGGGGTGGATATGGGCGATCGCCTCTACGGACACGGCACAACTTATTAAATATACTGGTATTGCCCCTGAGTGGGTAACAGGTCACAATCAGAAACCTCTAGCTGGGATGACAGGAATCGTTTGTTTGCTGCTGACGGGGTTGATTCTATGGTTTTTCTGTGTAAATCTTTAATTTTATGAAAGCGAGTTCAGGAAGAGGCAGTCTTGCTGGGGGAAACCCCCTACATAAATGTATGGGGAATATTTTAATTCTTCCCTCTGCCCCCTGCCCCCTGCCTCTTGGTCAGAGGAAAGCTGAGGTAGACAAGTTTTAATGAAGTTAGATGACCGTGTTTTTACGACTGCTAATCAGAGCAATTAAGGACCAAAATATAAGGAGTATAGAATAACGATATAAATTAAGGTTTATGGATAACTCGCTTACTAAGCAAGTGAGCCCTACTCAAGAAATATTATTACATCGAATTGCGAATCGTATTCGGCAGTCTTTGGAACTGCAAGAGATTTTATCGGCAACAGTGGCGGAAGTACGCTCATTTCTCGGCACGGATCGCGTCAAAATTTACCAGTTTCAACCCGATGGTCATGGATTAGTGATTGCCGAGTCGATTCAAGAGAGTCGGTTACCGCCACTGCTAGGGCTAAATTTTCCGGCAGATGACATTCCGCCCTATGCCCGTGAATTATTTGTTAGGGCACGCCAGCGAAGTATCGTCAATTTGCTCACACATGAGATTGGTACCAGTCCTCTTGATTGCCCGGAAACAGGCAAACCGTTAGATCAGCAAAATATTCGCTATCGTCCCGTCGATCCTTGCCATGTGGAATATTTAACGGCAATGGGCGTGAAATCTTCGGTTGTAGTGCCGATTG
>CAZZVG010001380.1:0-1645 GCA_964657295.1 Iningainema sp.
TGATAACTCAACTGGCACAAGAAGCAGAAAATCATGTTGAGGTGTTGGGTGCAACTTCGCTCCTACAAGAAAAAATTGTCCAACTAACGGCTGAGTTGGATAGACAAGATATCGATGTGGCTGTCACCGGCGGCAAGTCGGTAGGTAAAACTGCTTTGATTGGATTACTCCAGGATTGGGAGAAGTCTCTACAATTCCATGAGACACTGCCTTTATTTACAGAAGCAGGTGAGAAAAGAGACGCAGCTGAAATCGAAAAAGCGATCGCCTCTGACTTTATACTGTTTGTGATCGATGGTGATTTGACAGATTCAGAGTTGCAGATCATACAACAAATTAAAGCAGCCAATCAAAGTATAATGCTGGTGTTGAACAAACAAGACCAGTATTTGCCTTCTGAACGCTTGAGTGTGTTCACTCAACTCCAACAGCGTCTACAAGCAAATGTTGTCGCCACAACAGCTTATCCTCT
Source organism: Iningainema sp. (assembly GCA_964657295.1). Classification (GTDB taxonomy): domain Bacteria; phylum Cyanobacteriota; class Cyanobacteriia; order Cyanobacteriales; family Nostocaceae; genus Rhizonema. The sequence goes on from CAZZVG010001380.1 coordinate 473, forward strand.
GCCAATCAAAGTACGCAAGCATCTTGAAGATGGTTCCGTGCAAGAGTGGTTGGAAAAAACGGCACCAGATATTCAACAGTTAACTTCTGTGTTGGGTGACATTCTATTGCAGCAAAGACAGCAACTGGTATGGGCAACGACTCGGAGAAAAGCTTTGTTGCTCAAAGCAGAGGCGAAAGACTTGTTGAATGGAATCAGACGCTCACGCTCGGTAAAGTCAATTGAACAATATCAGTGGATAGCCGCCGCCGCCACATTTGCTAACCCAGTACCAGCATTAGATATTTTAGCAACAGCCGCAATCAATGCCCAAATGGTGATGGATTTGGGGGCAATCTATCAGCAGAAAATTTCCCTCGCCCAAGCTCAGACTGTAGCCGGAACAATGGGAACTTTGATGCTAAAATTGGGTTTAGTGGAACTTTCTTCTCAAGCGATCGCTACTGTATTAAAGAGTAACACTGTTACCTTTGTCGCTGGTGGCGCAGTGCAGGGAGTCAGTGCAGCTTATCTAACTCGGATAGCAGGATTAACTTTAGTCGAGTCTTTCCAACAGCAGGAAATTGCGATCAATTCTGGCACTGCGTTGAATCCCGAAAGGTTACGGCAAACCTTGGTTTCTTGTTTTCAACAAAACCAGCAAATGACTGTGTTGCAAGGCTTTGTTAAGCAGAGCGTGAAGCGTTTGTTAGCATCTCCCAAGCCGGAAATTTCTACTGTTTAGACAATTATCAGGTAAGTATCCAGCAATTAGCAGGCGCTTACCTGAAAAACCAAACTATTTGAAGAAGGCAGAAGTTAATCCCTAAAACAAGCTTAATTCTGGTTGTAAGGGCTAACTTCTGTACTAACTATGTTAAGATATATTATGGATTTTCCATTTGTGCCAGAAGCAGCACGAGCCGAAGTTATTTGCTCCACACCTTAGCAATTAAGCATTTATGCTACTGCGATCGCTATCTCAATTGCAGTTGGTTAACCTTAGTTTTTGCTCTATTGAACTGGGATTATTGTAGCTAAATTCCGAAGGTTGGTTGTATGAGCGATCGGGGGACATTGAATATTGCTTTTTGCTACTCCCCCTACTTCCCATTCCTCATTCCATTTGATTTTTATTTGCTCTAGACTCGACCTGAATGCACCTTTATCAGATCATGAAGAATGATTAAGAAA
>CAZZVG010001381.1:0-1621 GCA_964657295.1 Iningainema sp.
GGAGAAGAAATTGCAATCTTACATCGATTCGGGAGTGAGAGTGGAAAATCAGCCTCCAACCCCGACGCCCAAGCAACTTCCTGCAAGATCCAAAATAATAAGTTGTTTCTTCATTGGCAGTTAGAACCTGCCTTAAAAGATGCTGATTTTGTGATGACATTGCGCTTGCAAAAGGAACGCATGACTGCGCATCTTTTACCTTCTTTACGAGAATACCATCAGATGTTTGGCCTCACACGCTCAAAGCTGCAACTGTGCAAGCCAAACGTTAAAGTTCTACACCCAGGCCCTGTTAATCGTGGTGTCGAAATTAGCTCTGATTTAATGGATGATCCCGAATTTAGCCTGATTCAGGCACAAGTTACTAGTGGCGTTGCCGTCCGGATGGCACTGCTGTACTTGATTGGTAGTGGCAAAGTTCAGTAGACTTCTCCGAAAAATACCAAAACCTTTCTGTTACTGGCTTTCAACGAGCGCCAGGTCTGAATCTCGGCACCACGCAAAGAGCACTTTGACAAACGATACTACGCTCGAATAGTTGATTGCACTGATGCTCCAATGTACCGCAACCCCTGTAGAATTTGCTCGCGCTCAACCGAGTTTTCTAACAGTCGGTATGTTAATGAACGACTATACTGAGGTGGTGTAGTAGAGCGATCTAGTTTGAGAAATACAACTTCACGCCCATTAGTCATCATGCCGTAGAGAGCAGATTGCCCAGTCAGTGCGCTTAGTAAATAAGTGAGTGCCTGGGGAATGCCGACAGTTACATCCAACCGCGCCGGTTTCGACTCAATTACCAGTACCCAAAGCAAATCCTGCACAACCAAGACATCAATTCTACCTTGAATCGGTGAATTATCTGGATCATCGGGAATATCTAAAGTCGTCCCCACTTCGGTTTTAATCAGAAAGGGCGGTTGGTAGAACCCAGCTAAATCCAGAAGTGGTGAAACAACAACAAGCTTAACCACTTCTTCCAAGGGCGAATCTTCTTGAGAGATGTATTCATAATTGCGCTTCAACCGCTCTAACCCAAGTTTTTCTGGCTCCGTTAAGGAGGGAAGGTCATCTAACCATTTGGAAAAGAAGGAATCGTCAGAATTGAGTGTCACTCCAAAACGATTTCGGATCTCTCCCAGTGTCAAAGTGCGAGCATTGGTAGCCATACGAATAATACTCCCTTCCATGCGTGAAAAAAGTCCATCTGTAGATATTGACTCTTAAAATTTAAGACCAATGACATCAGTCCAGAGACAGGCTTTTGTCTACCTAAAGTTGTATATCTCTATTATAGACCGTGTATTAGTACCTAAGTAGCACTTAAATATTCTTACACCCGTAGCAAGAGGACGAATTCATAGAAATCAAGGAAACTAAGTTATAGAAGCAAGAAATCAAAACAGCTTCTAAAAACGAGATAGGTGAACAATTATGAAAATGAATTTTTTAACCCCATTAGCCTTAATAACTACAGTAATTCTAGCCGCTCCCATTTCTGTGAAAGCTGCTAATCCTGCTGATGTGCAAAAGTTAAAAGAAGGCAGTAGCTCTTGTGTTGGCTGTAATCTGTCAGGCGCTAATTTGAAAGGATCTCACTTGATGGGTGTTGATTTAAGAA
>CAZZVG010001382.1:0-1575 GCA_964657295.1 Iningainema sp.
ATAACTTAGAAGGCATGAAGCTTTTGCGGCAAATGGTTCTAGCACGAGCTTTTCCGTGGCTGGATCAAGCACAAAGGTTGAGTCGGATTTACGAGGTTTTTGACTCAGATGAAACCTTAGATCGTCTTTGCCGAGTTAGCGGTGGTCATGTGCGAAATATGTTGGTGCTGCTTTACAGTTGTTTGCAAGAAGATGATCCTCCCATTCAGCAGCACTGTTTAGAAATGGTTATCCGTGAGTACCGAGATGACTTAGTTTCCGCAATTAGTGACAGTGAGTGGACGTTGCTGCTACAAGTTCTGCAACAGCAAGACAATGTGAAAGGAGAGGATGAGTACCAAATTCTGCTGCAAAGTATGTTTTTATTTGAATACCGGGATGTTGACGGACGCTGGTTTGATATTAACCCAGCTATCGCAGAATCGAGGAAATTTCAGTTATGAATGACTCCTATCAGCCTGAAGAAATAATTGTCTCTAACGAGCGCTCCTTGAAGAAATTGATTCGCTCAATCACTAATTCTCAGGGACACTTTACTTTGATTTTGGCACGCTGTAATTATCACAGTTTGCAAGAGCAAATAGTACAGCAGTTAAAAACAGAATGTCAAATTGAGATTCGAGAGATACATCTATCAAAATCGGTCAAGACGCTTTATACGACAATTGAAGCCAACTTAGGAGATCAGTTACCCCAGGCTTTAATGATATCTGGTTTGGAATTAATAGAAGCTATTGATCAACTTCTGATTTCTACAAATCAGGTAAGGGAGGAGTTTCGGAAAAATTTCCAGTTTCCGATAGTGCTTTGGGTAAATGATGAAATCTTCCAAAAGCTGATTCGGCTCATACCTGATTTTAAGAGTTGGACAGGTAATTCTATTAAGTTTAAAGCTACTACAAATGAGCTACTAGAAAATCTTCGCCAAACTACCAGTTCTGTATTCACGGCAATTCTCAACATTGGTGCTGGGAAGTTTCTAGATAATGCCTCTTTAAATCTTGACTTCGCCGCCCTTAATTTTTTGGATGAAATCAAATTTGCTGTCAGGGATTTGCAAATATTTCAACATCAGTTAGACCCCGAGCTAGAAGCAAGTGTGCAATTTTTACTAGGTCGAGAGGCGGATGTCAGTGGTGATAAATTGGAAGCGCAAAATTACTATGAGCAGAGTTTAGCAGTTTGGGAACAGAAAGTTAAAAACAAAAAAAATATTTCATTTGATGATTTGAAGTGTTATGGATGTTTACTTTGGCATCTTGGTTTATGGTGGCGGCAGTTTGCGACTTTGCACATAGTAGAACATCACGAAGCTTACCTAAAAGCCAAAGATTATTTTCAAAAATGTGTTGAAGTATTTCAGCAGCATGATCACCCAGATTTAGCAGCAAAGTTTATTAACAATTGGGGGGAAGCTTTAACCAGATTAGAGGTATGGAAGGAGCTAGAAAATGTGGCATCAGTAGCAATTAAGCTACATAAAACTTACTCAGAGCCAATCATATTAGCTTACAGCTACGGATTCATGGCTGAGGTATTACTAAAGAAATCTCAGTGGGTAGAAGCTAGACAATA
>CAZZVG010001383.1:0-1574 GCA_964657295.1 Iningainema sp.
TTTTCTTTTTCTTTCTTTTGCCTTTTAACTTTTAACTTTTGCCTTGTTCGGTCATAAAATTATATGTCAAGTACAAAAAAATTTCTGGAATTTTTTTCTCAACTATTAATATATTCTTTTTCAAAAGAAGGTAAAATATCCGCTAAGAGCGTAATGTGGTAATTTAACCTCTTGGTCATACTTTAAAGAGCAATCAGCAATCTGTTATGGCTCTACACCAGAGGCGCGTTTGTGTTGGATACTCTGTTCAAGCTCATCAATCGAGTTCAGCCGTTTACCCTCTTTATGGATACGCTGTCCTAATGCATAAAGCGCATCATTATCATGACGATATTGCAACACGTACTCACGCAGTTGCTTGATTGTCATTTGGTCAAAATCTGGTTTAGTCACTGTAGTCAACCTCTCCTTGTTTGTTAATCGCCGCCTGGATTTCTTCACCAGCAACAATGATTAAATCCCCACTTCGCTCGTCTACGCGAATCAAGTGAATTGATATAAACATATTAGTTAACGAAGCACAAATCCTAAACATTTCAGTCTTTTGCTCTACTGTCGGGTTCGGTTGTTGCTTCATCTTCTATTATCAAGGTTTTATCGTAGCTTTATTGTTTCACGTCCCTCTTCGCTCAGTCAATTCTAATGCATTATTTTGGGAAGCACCTTATAAGATTCCCGACTTCTTTAGGACTTACGCATACTCTAAGATTACAGGAGCTTCAAGCTATGCCGCCACTGGCACAAGTGGAAGAGTTAGTTATTACCCTGCGAGCAAAACCCTATGCACTCATTTTGGATAATTTTGAGTCCGTGACTGGACAAAAACTGGCGATCAAAAATACTCTCTCCAAGCAGAAACAACAGGAAATCAAAGATTTTCTAAAACGTTTAGTCGGGGGGAAAACCCTTGTCATTGTCGGTTCACGCAGTGGTGAAGAGTGGCTGCAAGAACAAACATTTCAAACCAATATCTATCAATTGCAAGGCTTAGATAAAGAAGCGCGTTCTGATTTAGCTGAGAAAATTTTACAACGTAATGTTCAAGTTAATCGCATTCCCGCTATCCGTCAAGACCAGGATTTTCTTCGATTGATGCAGTTGCTGGATGGGTATCCCTTGGCAATGGAAGTCACCTTAGCGAATTTGAAAAAGCAATCGCCCAAGGAAATTTTGGCAGGATTGCAGCTAGGGGATGTGAACTTAGATACGGGAAGTGGTGATAAGACAAAAAGTATTCTCAAATGTGTGGAATATTCTCATAGTAATCTTTCACCAGATACACAAAAATTGTTGCTGTGTTTAGCTCCTTTTAGTGGGTTTATTTGGTGCGATACAATTTATAATTACGCTGAGGAACTGCAAAAGTTAGAGCCGTTTAAGAATTATGCTTTCGACAAATTTGATGAGGCAATTCAAGAAGCGATTAACTGGGGTTTGCTCTCACCAATTCACCCAGATTCTACCCTACTGACGATTCAACCTGTTTTTCCCTACTTTTTAAAGACTAAACTAGAAGCCGTTGATAAAGCTACCCGTGAAGCTTTGAATGAGGGATTTTAAAACCACTATCTAGG
>CAZZVG010001384.1:0-1568 GCA_964657295.1 Iningainema sp.
AAACGGTAATCTTCGGGTGAGAAGGGAGTAATACATTCTCAGTTTTTGTATTCCTAAGGGACAAAACATTTCTTTACAAACAAAATAATAATTTTAACACAAAAGCATGCCACCCTACCCAAACATCAGTCGTCATGAGTATAGGTTTTTAGGAATTAAGTGACAGTTTGACACCCTGAGAAGCAAGTCAGAACAGATAGCTAATGATCATAAATGCAAACACCTATGGTCTGATAAGATTGTTAAAAATCTTTACCGTCCATAGGTATTATAGCATTACTATTTAAGCATTCTCTTGGTTTATGAGTGAGCAAGTTCAGTGAAAACACCTATACTGCGAAACTTTTCATAACGCAGTTGCCGTCGGGTTTGAGGAGTTAAGCCTTTAAGATCTTTCAAATTATCCAACAGGGCTTGCTTGAGAGTTGTTGCGGCTTTCAAGGGATCGGAATGAGCACCGCCGACAGGTTCGGGCAATATTTGGTCGATAATTTCTAAATTTTTGAGGTCAATTGAGGTCATTTTTAAAACAGCAGCGGCTTGTGCGGCTTTAGTTGCATCTTTCCATAAAATGGCAGCACAAGCTTCGGGGGTAATCACAGTGTAAACAGAGTGTTCAAACATCAGCAAACGATCGCCTACACCGATCCCCAATGCGCCTCCAGAAAAGGCTTCACCAATCACCGTACAGATTATCGGCACATCCAAGCAGAACATGCCTCGCAAATTATAGGCAATCGCTTCTCCTGCACCTTTATCTGCTTCCATTGTCGCCAAAGCACCTGGCGTATCAATGAACGTCAAAATCGGCATCCCAAACTTGTTGGCGTGTTCCATCAACCGCATTGCCTTGCGATAACCACTTGGGGATGCCATCCCGAAGTTCCGAGCAATATTATCTTTGGTATCGCGACCTTTTTGATTACCTAATATAACCACAGGTTGCCCATCCACGCGTCCCACACCACCAATTAAAGCCAGATCGTCATAACCACAGCGATCGCCATGCAACTCCATCCATTCGTCACTTATTGCCTGAATGTAATCTAGAGTACTCGGGCGGCGGGGATGACGGGCGACTTGGAGTCTTTGAGACGGCGATAAACTACTGAAAATTTCCTCCCGTAGTTGCATAGCTCGTGTTTCTAATTTCCGAATTTCACTAGAAACATCGACGCTATTTTCTTCTGCCAGTTGCCGAATTTGTTCGATTCTGTTTGCAAGTTCTGCTAGCGGCTTTTCAAAATCTAACAGTAGAGGTTTACGTTCAGTAGTTGCCATTTTCCAAGTGATGAGTTGAGAGTTAGTTAGTAGGGGCGGGTTTAATAGCAAGAACATCGCGTAATCGTTCACAAAATCTAATAAAACCCGCCCGTACATGGGGCAAGGGAGTTAGAAGTTTAGAGTTTGTATTCCGCACTCCTGACTCCTGACTTTTATACTAAAAGAGGTCTAAATCCGTGTTTTACAGACACCTGACCAATTTGCTCCATTTTTTCTACAGTAATCTGATTGCGTCCCCAAGAAAAGTTAGTGTATAACTTCTCAAATTCCAGCAGCATTGATTC
>CAZZVG010001385.1:0-1565 GCA_964657295.1 Iningainema sp.
AAATGATTTATCGAAGCTTCTATTGATTAAATTGACTCAATCCGTTGCAATTTTTAAAAAACCTTACTATTTGCCAAAGGAAAAACATTGCTGCTTAGACAGTCCTAGATCAACTGGGAGGCAATAGTATTCTCGAATTTTACAGTCTAACCATTGATCTAAATCTCCACCCCGTACTTGTGTTTGTTGCTTGCCAATTACCTCAAGGGAAAAGCACTCCGCCGCCCGACAGCGGGCACGTTTACTGAGTTCTCCTCGCCAAGTTTCGTTGTCTAGGACACGACCAAGGGCTAAAGCCAGCGCCATTGAGTTGCCACGCGGTACCACCAACCCCCCAGATCCCTCGCCACCTTCGAGAATATCAGGTACTCCGGGCGCGTCAGTCGCTACTACAGGTAGACCACAGGACATAGCTTCGATCGGCGCTACGGGAAAACCTTCATGTCGAGAAGGGAGAGTATAAACATCAGCAGCCGACAGATAACGTAGAATTGTAGTGCGATCGCGCACATATTCATCTCTCCACATCACCCCTGGCAGTTGCATGGTTGTCAGATGCTGGTGTAGTTTGCCAGCATCGCTGCCTGTGCCGACGAGTAGCAGCCGCAAGTCTCTTTCAGGGCGAGAGCACTTGATCTGTTCCCAAGCTTCTAGCAAAATATCCAATCCCTTGCGGTGTATTTCAATACGTCCGTGATATATGACCACTTGAGCATTAAGAGGAATTCCCAGCGCTTCCCTAGCTTCAGCACGATCCATTGCATGCCAGTTTGCGACATCCATGGGGTTAAAAATCCGTGCCAGTTTTGCAGATGGTAAGTCGTAGTGCGACTGTACCCGCTGCATCTCAGTTTGGGTTGCCACAATCAAACCAGCACAAGCCCTTAGTGTGAGAGGGCGCAGAGGCCGTTCCCAGCGCGAAAGTTGAAAGTCACCTCCCTGGAAAGTGGCAAATACCGGCAAACGCATCCATTGCCCTAACAATACGCAAGCGTCAAAGCGAGCATACTCATATTCCTGGCATAAAATAACTTGGCAACCCTCGCGTCGTAGTTCACGGGCAAGTCCGACTAATGGTGTAGCTAGGTAAGGAGATAAGTCTTTCAGCATTCCTAATAGGATGCGACGGACACCGCGAACATCTTCACCAAGTGCTTCGTTGAGAGTCCAACCGTAGGGATTGGGTATCTGACGCCTCGCAATCTGGTAGATTTTGGGAGCAGGCAAAATACAGATGGTGGCACCTGTAGGCTCGTGAGTGTAGCGCATCGGTTCAGTAACACGAGCGGAAATACAGAATAATACTGTCCGGACACCAACCAACTTCAAAGCATTGATGTAACCGAACATCCAGCCACCTGTCATCTCTTTGCAAAAAGCCTCGAAGGAAACGCCGATGGTGTCCAAAAAGTCTTCAATTAAGTCACCCCAATGTAGCAAGGCAATGGTTGGTTGTGGTTGGGCGTTCATTTTCGACTCGCACTAGAATTCTGCCAAGCTGACGCAGTTTCTGTACCTTTGAAATGCTGTTTATGCAGGTAATAACTCAGCCAAGTCAGTGGACT
>CAZZVG010001386.1:0-1562 GCA_964657295.1 Iningainema sp.
GACAGTCATCAGGGAACACATGAAATTCTTTAAAAGCCGTAAGCGGACAGAAGCTCTGCAAGCAATGGGTATCTCTCCCGATAGCGAAGAACGAGGATTACTCCTGGCTATGCTTTCCGTCCTTGCTGGCTTAAAAGTACCTGATGCAGGTACACTCATTCGGCGGGTGTTGCTGGGAGGGTTATTAGAATCTGATAATGTTCTCTGGTCTGAGATTGAGCGTTTCGTTTCCCCACAAGCCTTCTGGGAAGTAGTCCAAGAACATACTGACTTTCCCAAGCAAAACCCCAGCTTAAATAAATTATTTGTGCAGTTGCTAATGACTCATTTTGCTCAATCACTGCACGGTGCTATGCCATCTCAGCTAGCAAACCAAGTTATCACCCCTAAACAACGAGCTTACGCCTTCATCGACCAGTGGATGCGTGACCTGCAAGATTCCTCAGGCTGGAAAACCCTCAGCAATGAAGTGGCAGAACAACTACATATATTTGATACTTTGGAGAATTTAGAGCCAGAAGTTTTATTTGAAGCAGCCAGTTTCGAGGTTGTAGACCAAGTATTAATTCGCATCTGTGTTAAAACACTACGTGCGCAAATTTGGCAACCAACAGTGGAACTCACACCTTGGCGAACTTGGTTACGTGCGCGTCATACTCTGATTTGGTTTTCTAAATATGAGAAGATTTATCAAGCGTTGGAAGCTGCGATCGCTATGTTGGAATTCAAACAGCAATACATAGCAGGATTCCGCCAGCCCGCCCCAGCCTTATTTAAAGCTTACGCCAGCAATCTCCACTCCTTTGAAAAAGCTTACCGCCACTTTATCGTGCAGAGCGATGATGCTCACGGGGACATCCTCAAGGGCATAATTGAAGATGTAGAAAATTTATACACCCAATGGTTTTTAGATGAGCTAGGGGAAGCTTGGTCAGATGCCCTTGGTAAAACTTGGGAATTGGAAGGCATACTATCCCAGACCAGATTCTTTGGTAGGCATATTTTTCCACTTTTAGAACGGAGCGATCGCGAGAAAGCCTTTGTAATTATCTCCGATGCCTTGCGCTATGAAGTTGCCAGCGAACTCCAAGAGGTCATTAAGAAAGAAATCCGGGGTGAAACTACTCTAGAGGCGCAATTAGGAGTTTTACCCAGCGTTACGCGGTTGGGTATGGCAGCGCTCCTTCCAGGCTCAAAATTAGAACTAATACCAGGTGATGATGATGTCCGGCTTGATGGACTTAGTACCAAGGGTACGCTACCAAGACAAAAGGTACTAACCGAAAATAGCCGTGTTGATGCTACGGTACTCAATGCCAAAGACTTGCTAGCAATGAGTACAGAGGAAGGGTAGCTGTGCAACCCTATCGCCTAATCTACATTTATCACAACGTCATTGATGCGATCGGCGATCAGGCTTCTAGCGAACGTCAGGTGTTATCAGCTTGTGGAACGGCAATTAGCGAACTGCTACGGCTAGTCAAAAAGATCTGTAATTCTATCAACGGTACAAACGTCATCATCACTGCTGACCACGGTTTCTTATATCAACGTCGCCCAAT
>CAZZVG010001387.1:0-1558 GCA_964657295.1 Iningainema sp.
TGCTATCCTGGGTTAAGCAGCTGCGATGCGAGTAAAACATTACCATCAAGGGCTGTACATGCAGAAGCAAATGCGATCGCTCAAGCAGCCAAGCACGGTATTTCTACAGAGGGTGCAAGTATCTATGTGACTCTAGAACCTTGTCTGTCTTGCTTGAAGTTAATTATTTCTGCTGGAATTAAGGAAGTTTTTTATGAAACTCTCTTTAATGCTGGAGAGAAAGCTTTAGTCAGAGATTCTTTTGTCAGCGAAGGTTTAGTCACTTTTCAACAAATTCAGCTTTCTGTTGCAACGACACAAAAAGCTGCCCAATTCCTGCTTAATCCGACATCTGTGCTGACGGAAGAAAGACAGAAGGTAATACTTGATCATTGAAAAGAAACAGTTTCTTATGACAGTATTTTCGACAGAGACTAGAACATTGCTCCAATAAGCGGGATGGGGTGATGAACGCCAAGTAGACACAAGTGAATACGAAAAATATTTGAAATCGGAAGGCTATTCAGTCCATACAATTGTGGTGGATTTTCTAAAAAGTTTTGGAGGTTTACGAGTAGTACATTCACACCACCGCGTTGCTCAAACAAACGATGAGTTTTGCATTAATCCGATAGTTGCCGCTTCACATATCTATCCAGAAAGGGTTGAAGATTATAGTCAGCGAGTCGGTGTGCCACTGTGTGTAATTGGTGAGGCTTTCAACTATCACATGACTCTAATGATGGACTCAAATGGAACGGTATATGCAGGCTACGATGACACGTTGATTCGTGTTGGGAACTCTGGATATGATGCTATTGTTGCCCTTTGTAGTGGAAGGAATATGCCAGAAGTACCTTGATAGAACTTACGCACTGTACAAATTGGCTATTATGTGAATAACTTTACCAGCGCCACAAAAACAAAACATCACGGAGTCCGCGCATGACTCAGTTAGCCTTCATCCCCCGCCTGAAGTACGAAGCTCGAATGCTTGCGCGTTCTGCTTCTCGGGGGTTTTCGGCATCTTCCTAATAAATTTAAACTCAGCGCATCAAAAATTATTTAACGGTTGATCTCAATTTTAACAGATCATGGTTGATGACTGCGACGGATCTCTGTAATTTGATCTGCTAAATCCAGAATAGATTTGGGCATTTCTGTACCTGTAAAAATGATATCGATATGAGCAGGCCGTTTTGCCAGAAAAGCTAAGACTTCTGTTTCGGCAATTATGCCAAAGTTAATCGCCAAGCTTAACTCATCTAAGATGACTAGAGAATACTTACCTTCGGTCACAACGGACTGTGTATATTGCCATAGATTTTGGATGGCATGGGTTTCGTTCTCATCTAAATTTGGTGTATCAATACAACGAGGCAAATCGCAGCGAACCCAATCTAATTTTTGTCCTAGTTGGATAGGATATTTAGGTCCTTGACGAATACCGCCTTTAAGAAACTGCACGACTAACACTGGTGTACCTTGTCCAGCAGTTCTTAGTGCTTGAGCCATGACATTAGTAAAAAAGTTCCGATGCGAGGTCGTGAAAACCTGCACTAGCCCTTCTACTGCGTAT
>CAZZVG010001388.1:0-1544 GCA_964657295.1 Iningainema sp.
GGGCAATGCCCACCCTACGAAATCAATTCGATACGGATTTACGCAATTCAGTACTTAGTTTTAGTTTTGATACCAATTCTCTACGACCTTGTAAGCCTATCTACCCCCCCTGTAGTGAAGAACGCTGGCGAGGGGTGAGACTCTTGGGAACATCTTTACAGAAAAACAGTATAAGTATCTATAATAGCAGCTCCAGTTGATCTAAATTACGTTCAATTTTGAACCGAAGCCACCAATGCGAACAAGGACAGGTTCTGTTAGCAATAATCGGCAAGCAACCACTCAAGCCTACTCTCCCTCTGTACCACTGTCTGTATACCGGGACTTGGCAGCAGAATTGCAAGGTTCCCAGGTAAGAATAGATGAACTCGCCGCCCAAAACGAAAAACTAGCACAAGAAAATCAAATACTTAGACAGGAGATTGCCCAGGCAGTTCAATCTTTTTTACATTTGCAAAAGTTAGTAGATTCCGATCGTCAGCCGAGTTTAAACCTAGATCCTCACTCTTATTCTGATTTAATTCGTGAAACCAAACATCCTGCACATGAAGCGCGTCAGCGTTTTACTCAAAGACAAAATCCGAGTTCACCCGTTGTTCCCTGGTCCAACGAAATTAATAGTCCTATGCCAGAAACATTCTTCATAGAAGAGCAAGAAGTACAATATGATTCACTTGGTGAACCTGATGCAGTAGATATCAGTGGTTGGAGGTTAGCTATAACCATCTTGTTAATCATACTGATGGGTTTTGGCGCCGGATATTTGATTGTGCGTCCCTTGTTTGAACACCATGGTCGTTAGGTCAAATCTAAATACCTGCAAGTCTGTGTTCTCTTGCACAATTAAACATAATTTTATGTGACAAAAGCTACATAGTAATGATAAAGCCTACAAATAAGCTTCAGGTAGCAACCTCAACAATTATTAAGGTAGACATTAGTTACCGATTCTACTGTCACCAAACGAGCGAGGAATATACCGTTAGGTGTGACAATTAGTCCATATTTATTTGGGGAGGCGAGATTTCTTGTGGCACAGCTATGTTTTACAAGGTTTTCGCAACGCTTGAGTGCAATTGTACTACAGACTTAGGCTAAATCCTAAGTTTTACCTTTTATTCCACGGGTAAACAGCATGGGCTATTATATTTCCCGCACGTTTTTGTAAAGAGACAAGAAAATGAAGAAAGTAGAAGCTATTATCCGCCCCTTTAAGCTTGATGAAGTGAAAATTGCCTTGGTCAATGCTGGTATAGTCGGTATGACAGTTTCTGAGGTCCGGGGTTTCGGACGCCAGAAGGGTCAAACTGAACGCTATCGAGGTTCTGAGTACACCGTTGAGTTTCTGCAAAAACTCAAAGTGGAAATTGTTGTTGAAGACAACCAAGTTGACATGGTAATAGATAAAATTATCTCTGCTGCCCGCACAGGTGAAATTGGTGATGGGAAAATTTTCATCACCCCAGTTGACCAAGTAGTGCGAATTCGGACTGGGGAAAAGAATACAGAGGCAGTTTAAGGAATTTGGTAGTGGTTAGTGGTTA
>CAZZVG010001389.1:0-1541 GCA_964657295.1 Iningainema sp.
AATCTTACCAACGTCCCAGAATTACCGCCGCACTTTTTACCCCGTCTAGAAGAACGTGATTTCTGGTTCCCGTGATAACACCCTCAAACTCTGGAATTGGCAAACTGGGGAAGTCATTGCTAGTTTCGTAGGGAATGGGGAAATATCTTGCTGTGCTGTTGCATCCGATGGCGTGAAATTTGTTGCTGGGGATGTATCAGGAGGGGTACATTTTTTGCGATTGCAAGGCACAATCATAGTAATTCATAATTCGTAGTTGGGGTGAGATTACAGAGCGCTAAAGCGCAACTACAAACCTATCTTTTATTTATAAGTCATTTACCGAACATGATATGAGAGGTCACAGAGGAAGGATGAATAGGTGTTCCTGTTTTTTATGCGATCGCTTGCTCCAGTTGCGAATATCATGTGCCTGAACCACCATTACTATGGAGCCTAAGCACCAAGGGTTTCAAGTTTTTTGGCTTTGATTTGGCGCTCGTCCTTTGAGCACTTTCTCTTTAAGTGGAGTTAAATAGATTATGAAAGATGAAAAACAGTTAACTGCTATGATTGTGCCTTTTTATTTGGGAGAACAACCAGATACTGAAAGCCGCATGATTTATGATATATGGACGTGGAATTTCGACAAATTGGAATTTACTCACAATTACATTCAATGGTTATTTCCAATAAGTGAGAAAAGCTCATTTAGCCTCAACGCACCCACCCTGAACAACGAAGTCATTCAAAAGTTTTACGCTGATAATCACCTCCAAGAAAACTTGCGGCAATCCCTAACTGTCTTGCTAGGATTTTACGGACTAGAAGGCAGCGTTAATCAAGAAGGTCTTTATATTGTAACAAAAGCCGAAGACTATCCAAATCGGATGAAACAGTGGATAGACTTTAGTAATCATAACTACCTTCGGATCACTCGGATTCTAAAATGTTTAGTATTATTAGGATGTGAAAGTTATGCAGAAGCATTTTACCAATGCTTAAAACAAATTTATGCTGAAGAGAGTCAGTTGATTGGTAACAAAACTTTTCAGTTTTGGACTGGTGCAGTCGCCGACAGAATTTGAGGCAAGCGTATTGATGGTAACACAAAGTTTATCGAGATTGCCTACGAAATCCCTACACGTAGCCTTGAACCGCGAGCGTATTGATTCAGATACCCTGTCACGGACAAAAACTGACAACATAGCTACAAAATCGCCACGCTCCCAAGCGCAACTGGGAGCATTTTGAGGGGGTTATTGACGCACTCGCTCGCGCATAAGTGAGGATTCTGGTACGCTCACTTCACGAAGACGGTTGTCCGTTTAAGTAAGAGTGAAAAATGTAGCGGCAATTAGTTGTTAAAGTTAAAGTGTTCGGTGCTTCTCTTGAGTCGGGCGAGTGTAGGACTGCTCAAATTGTATTTTGATTTTCTGCGCAAAAATAGATGTTGCAATTGCTGCAAGTGTTGCCAAAACTGACGCTACTTTTAGCTCTGAACCATCTGCCAGTATACCTATACAGACTGCAGCGATCGCCACTCCCACAAATATTTGTTT
>CAZZVG010001390.1:0-1515 GCA_964657295.1 Iningainema sp.
TCAAAGTAACGCCTCGGTTGATTAGACGGCAGAACAATCTGCTCTAATGGCATGGACACTTGAGAGTCGGCATTTAAGTTGCCTGTGGTATCCCAAGGTACTTCAATTTTACTTTTAAGGGGTTGGGTGGTTTTAGTGCGTCTCATTTTAACGATTCTAAGTCGAGGGCTATTTTTTTCAAGATTTGAACAGATGGGTGCTTGGAGTCGTAAACCGCCAAGGGCATTCTTTCTTCTGAAGCATCAACAAAAGCAGTAGAGCGAGGAATTGGGGGAAATATTGTTCCAGCACTCCCTAGTTGTTCGGTGATTGCTGCTAGGGTACGAGCGTCCTGGGAGTTCCGAGCATCGTATTTGGTCGGCACAAACCCAGCTATAAGCAGTTTGTGGTTAGGTTTTTTGCGAACTGTAGCTACCGTTTTTAATAGTTCGCCTGTTCCTTCAAAGGCTTTGAAATGGGTTTCCAACGGCACGAGAACGTGAGTGGCGGCTACAAGGGCGATGTAACTTAACAACCCTAAGCTGGGAGGGCAATCTATTAAGATAAAATCGTAATCGTCTTCAATTGGTTCAATAGCCTCTTTCAAGCGGTTTTCGCGCATGAAAGCACTGACCAATTGCATTTCCGCCGTACTCAGATAGATATTAGCAGGGACTAAATCCATACCATGAATTCCCGAGATGATCGGTAATGGTTGTTCCTCTACTATGGCATTGTGGACAGTTTGTTTTAAATCTCTCGGAACCAAGCCCATAAAAATAGTTAAACTGGCTTGGGGGTCTAGATCGATGAGCAGGACGCGATGACCCAGTTGCGCTAAGTGATAGCCCAGATTCTGGGTTAAGGTGGTTTTGGCAACACCTCCCGCCTGGTTAAAGACTGTGATGATTCGGCTCATAAGCGAGTTTATTTACCTGCCCCATTACAATTTAAGATAACTGTTGATGGGTCAGTTGGTGCTGTTTATTTTTGAACAGGGCTGTTAAGGTCAGTAAAATGAGGATGATATAGGTTAAGCGCCAAATGGGAGAAGCAAAACGACGTAAACAGATTTTAGGTGATACCTACGGTACATCAGCAACTGTAAACCAGATAATACAGATTGCCAAGAAAAAAAATGATCTGCTGTTGCCATCTGGTTTTCTACCTGATTTGGGTTTAGAAGTATCCGCACAAGTAGGAGAAGAACCTTTTCGCTTGACTGTTGTAGAACTAGACAAATTCAAAATACTTCACAATCCAGGAGAAGGAAGATTGGGAATCACTTTTATCCCAACACAATTTTCTATTACTCAGGTCAGTGGCGGTGTGAAGTCGCCAATAGTTCGGCGAAAAACTATGATGATACTGGAGATTTATAACCCGGAATTGAGTAAAGTTAATGCAGTAGTAGAAGCATTCAGATCCGGTCTTGATGTAAAAGCTAATTGGTCAAAAAGGTTTTTTAGCCAAAATCCTATTTACAAAGAATTGGTTGTGCCAATTCATCTAATGCCTGATGAGGAAGATAAGTTA
>CAZZVG010001391.1:0-1212 GCA_964657295.1 Iningainema sp.
GTATAAATATTGCCTCTTCTGAAGAGAGCATCTAATCTACATAGAGAAAATCAAGTAGGCACTCTCTCTAAACAGTTTATAACACTTACCTCGCGTTCTGAGAAGTTGACGACTGAGGAACCCTAGTAGTTCCGCTTAGTCTTTCCAAGTTACACTCATTGCAAGGTATTGTAAAACCAGCTTTGAGACTTTGCGTCTGCAAGCTGACTAACTGATTCCCCCCCAAAAGCAAAAACTCTTCCTGAGATCGTTTACAGCCTACTCGATCAACTCCAATCTAGTCAAGGTGTATTCAAAGTTACAAGAAAATTAGCTGCTACAACAGTCGCGCTGCCTCACCGCTGCGCGTCTATATTAAATTATGTCTTCTATGGGCGGTTCGGGAGTATACTTAATAAATATGGTTCAATGCACTAATGCACTCGTCACTATAGCAAGTGTTGAAATCAACAGACTTGTTACTTTTTATAGCGAAATACTTGGTGAACAGCCAGCAAAATATATTCAGAATGTTTATGCTGAATTTCAGTTCCCTGGTTTGCGGTTGGCTATTTTTAAACCTAAAAGTACCCACTTACATGAATTTGAAAATTCAACGAAGAGTACAATGAGTTTATGTTTAGAAGTTGAGAATTTGGAAAATGCTTTGGCGTACCTGACAACTTTAGGATCTTCACCACCTGGAGAAATTATCACCGCTTCTCATGGTAGAGAAATCTATGCTTACGACCCTGATGGAAATCGGCTAATTTTGCATCAAGCTAAAATGAAACGAACTATTAACAACTAATAACTGAAAAATGTCTATCACTGAAAATTATAAGTTAAACCTAATTCAATGGTATCCAGGTCATATTGCTAGAGCGGAAAAGCAATTGCAAGAACACCTGAAGCGAGTAGATGTAGTGCTGGAGGTACGAGACGCCCGTATTCCACTAACAACAAGCCATCCCAGAATGAGTGAGTGGGTGGGAAGTAAAACGCGGGTGTTGGTGCTGAACCGGGTAGATATGATTTTTCCTTCTGTGCGATCGCTTTGGGAGGAGTGGTTTAGGATTCACAAAGAAGTGCCCTATTTTACGAACGCCCAGCACGGGCAAGGAGTTGTTGCAGTGTCCAAAGCGGCACAAGCAGCTGGGGTGGAGATCAATCAAAGAAGACGCGATCGCGGGATGTTACCCCGTCCAGTCCGTGCTGTCGTCATTGGCTTTC
>CAZZVG010001391.1:1222-1508 GCA_964657295.1 Iningainema sp.
TGTTGGTAAATCAGCTTTGATTAATCGTTTGATTGGAAAGCGCGTGGTTGAAAGTGCAGCGCGTCCCGGAGTGACTCGACAATTACGTTGGGTGCGAATTTCCGAGCAGTTGCAATTACTAGATGCTCCTGGCGTTATCCCTGCAAGGTTAGAAGATCAAAAAGCCGCACTGAAGTTAGCCATTTGCGACGATATTGGTGAAGCATCTTACGACAATCAACTCGTAGCATCTGCACTAGTTGACTTAATAACTCATCTACAAACGACAGCGACTAACTTACTACCA
>CAZZVG010001392.1:0-1508 GCA_964657295.1 Iningainema sp.
AAGATTATAAATTACAACGGTAGTTCAACGAGGGTTAATTCCACCGTTTTCTTTACCGCTAGTTGCAATTAATTCTGGCTGAAGCAGGGGTAGCGCTGACATAGGCGATCGCCCGTGACGAGTAGCGGTGGTGTGTAGCGCCACCGCTACTCTGACTCAATCAAAAGTACAAGTATTGAAACCAAAAACGCGAACGAGAACAAAATTTTTTACCGAAGAAGCAGGTTTAACAGCAAAAATTTCATTTAGATGCGATCGCCATTATCAACCCAAAAGATGAAGGATAATAAAGACAACTGACAACACTGGTCTGTGTCAATCCTATGCCCCTACTTGACCCTAATCGTCCTTACACTTTCAGT
Source organism: Iningainema sp. (assembly GCA_964657295.1). Classification (GTDB taxonomy): domain Bacteria; phylum Cyanobacteriota; class Cyanobacteriia; order Cyanobacteriales; family Nostocaceae; genus Rhizonema. The sequence goes on from CAZZVG010001392.1 coordinate 363, forward strand.
GAAATTGCCAAACTGAAAGCTCCAACTGATGAACTGTTGGCAGAATATGGCTATTCACTAGAACGTACCCTCCTCGATTTACCACAATATCAGGGTGAGTTAGAGCGATTACAAGAACGGCGCTCACGCATGGAAGAAATATTGCCGTATATCGATCTCACTAATGAGCAATCCCGTCGCGAGATGTTGATTGCACCCCTGATGTCCGATTTAATTTACTATACACGAGCGCAATTGCGGATTGAGTATGTGCTCAAAGTGGGCAATCAACTGCAAGGCGAGTTAGATTATTTACTGAGGACAAAGACCAATGTCTTGGTGGTTGAGGCAAAACATGAGGATTTGACCAATGGCTTTACCCAGATGGCGGTTGAACTTATTGCCCTAGATCAGTGGGAAAAGTCAATATCGGTGGAACAACAACCGAAGCTATTCGGAGCAGTTTCAACTGGTACAATCTGGCAGTTTGGTGTCCTGCATCGTCAGCGCAAATTAATCACACAAGAATTGACCCTTTACCGTGTACCAACAGATTTAGAACCGTTAATGAGAATTATCGTCGCAGCACTGCAAAGTAACGAGTGACGTTGGCAAGGCTTCCATCTCTGATAAAGGTAAGCTTCGTGAAGCGATTTGTGAAGAAAGCAAATGACTTGCCAAACCACCAAAAACCAGGGATGAGGCGTTGATTTTACCGTGTATTACATGGTAAAAGTTTTGCCGGAAATAAGTAGACTGGAAGAAATGTGTGTGGATAAGCGCGAAAATACTGTTAATGAAATATTTATTGACATTTTTGGCAACATAATATTGCAAAGAAATTCTGGTTGCTCCTACAGCGTTCTTGATAATTAAATCCTGAATGTAAAAAACCTATGAATTTGAAATCCCAAATAAATGTTAGGTTATCAACCCCAATCATTCGATACTAATCCAAAAATTGATAAATTTATCATGCAGGCTTTTCGCCAAATGCCAGCATGGAAAAAAGCACACCTCACCAACGAAGCAACTAAAGGAATTCAGCAGTGGGCAATTATTGGGATTCGCAATCAATACCCTCATGCAACTCTCGATGAAATTCGATTTCAGTTGGCAGTCAGATGGCTGGGTGAAGAGATAGCAAATCGACTTTACAAGAATAGT